>JAFYRH010000372.1 GCA_017559555.1 Clostridia bacterium | reverse complement strand
TGTTGAAAAACTAAAAAAGAAAAAAGAGAGCCGAATGACTCTCTTTTTTTCTATCAAACCAACAAATAATTCACACCCGCAAGAGATGCTTTGGAATCCGCTGCAGCGGATTGCGCTTGTGGGGGCAGGGTATTGATGCCCGTCAGGTGCGAAAGTGGTTTGTGGTATTTCTTTGCAACGCTCCACAAGGTGTCGGTGGGGGCGGGGAAGCAAACGGTGCATTCTCCCTCGGGCTTCTTACATTTGTCGCCGATGTTGCAAGCACTGAGGTATTGAATCTTCGTTTGTGTGCGTGTTACGATCGAAACGGCGAGTTCTCCGTCAATGCCAAGGCGTTCGCCATCCTCGCGAGCGCGGCAACTGATGGGGGAGACGTGCACGAGAGAATCGGCAAGGGGCATTTGATTTGCTTCTGCCTCGTAACGGTAGGGGATCTCTACCTCTTGCGAAGAGATCTCGCCTGCATCATCAGAGAGTGTGAGATGTACGCGGCATCGACCGCTTAAAATGTCCTTGCTTTGCTCTTGCACCAATTCTGCCGTGAGCGGCATAAGATGCGCATCCACCACGTGCAATCCCTGCTTCAAACCGGCTTCTTCTGCGGTCAGCGTGTTACCAATGGAGAAGTTTGCGCAAACACAACTGCGCGACTGCGCGAGAGTGAGAAAATCGGTTCTACTGTCGCTTACCGAATCGAGCGCGTAAGCATCACGGACGTATGTCAAATTGCGATCACGTTGCGCGCGTCCTTGCAAAATGACAGAGAGGTCGCACAAAATACGTCCATCCTCAACGGTTACGCTTACGTCGGTACAGGTACCAAAAGAGGATGCCGTACAATTGACCTCACATCCGTCTACGGTAACGGTACCTTCAAAGGGAATGCGTCGTAAAAGCTGAGAGGGGGGAAGTCCCGTAGCATCGTGTGCACAAAGCAGCTTGAGTGCTACCTCACCGCGGCAGTTGATGCATCCGCTACCTGCAACAGCTTCCAAAACAAAGACCTCGCCATCGGCACATACCACTCGCAAGTCCTCACCCTGCGAATCACAAATGATTTCATCGTGCAACAAGAGTGCCTCTCCCACTCCCGAAAACAGCTCGCAAACGTCACTTGAACCAAACAGCTTTTCAGCAGCGATGCCGGAGACGAGATCACCGTTTTCGATCAGACGTGTGCCAAAAATGCGCATTTTTGCACGCAAACGGCACTTGACCGAAAGCTTACGAGGCGCCAAAACTCGTGCGTTGCAAGGCTCGGGGAGAATATCCGCATCACACACGAGTCCCTCCCCAAGAAGTGCATCCGATGGCAGATCTGTTGGAATACTGATGCGATACTCTGAGGTATGCGTAGTAGAATAGAGAGCACCGTCGTTGCCGGTGTAAAGAATGCAAAAATCCACAGAGCCCGAAAGCTCGGTGTTTGCCGCTCCCACGTAGCGAGCAGGGGGCGTGACCGTTGCGCTAACACGCACAAGACGCTTGACCTCGGGGCGGTAGTCGGGCAGGGAAACCTCGGCACTTACCTCGCTCATTTCCTGTTTATCGCAAAGCATTGCTTGCACACGCAAAGCGGTCGTATCGTTTTTTGTGTAGTTGTCCATATCGATTGCTCCTTTTCGATCCGTTTTTGTGCTACATCCTATGTGCAAACGAGAAGAAATATGAGCAAAAAAACAGGTCCTTTTTCATCAAAATCTTTGTTTTTTCATCTTTTTTGTGTTTTTTTCAAAAAACCATCACACCAAATTTAACAATTTTTCACATTTGCGAATGTATAAAATGGACAAATAAAAATCAAAAAACCGTCGAAACCTCAAAAAACGAAGCATTTAAATTGTGCAAGATGCTACAAGGTGCAAAAAAGATAGGGGAAAAGTATAAAAAAATATGTTGACATTTCACAAAAAAAGTGTTATTATTATTGTGTAGAATACTTTTTAAAAGCGCCCGAAAGGATTTCCCCCAATGAAGAAGAACGACCCGATTGCACACCTCGATTTGATAAATGCCGCACGCGCGGGCGACGAGAGTGCGTTTGAGGCGCTTCTTGAGGCTTATGAGCCGCTCATCGATTCGATGAGCCGTTCGTTTGCAAACGTTGAGGATGATTCCGAGAGTGGGGAAGATCTGCGTCAAGAGGCTTGTATCGCACTTTACCGTGCCGTGCAAAGTTACGATAGCACACAGGCAGAGGTCAGCTTTGGTTTGTATGCCAAAATGTGCGTGCGTAATCGCTTGATCTCCTACACACGCAAGCTTCGCCGCCGCGAATCGGTTTTGCCCCTTGAAGAGCGCATCAAAACAGAAGAAGACGTCACCCAAGGTGTGGTAGCCGAGGAGGCGTATATGGAGCTTTACCGTCGCATCGAGTCTGTGCTTTCTCCCTATGAAAGTCACGTTTGGTGGCTTTATCTTTCGGGGCAGACCACAGGCGCCATTGCCGCAAAGCTTAGCAAGGATGAAAGAAGCGTGCAAAACGCTATTTATCGCATTCGCAAAAAGTTGCGTGCCGCGCTCCACCCAAACAGTTCAATGCCCGAATAGCTTAATCAAAGCGTTGGAGGTCACTCCAAAGATGACGGTGAAAATCCGTCAAGGGTAAAAATACACCATTTTCACAACAAAGAGAGGATTACACCATGTTCCAAGAAGAAATCAACGATGCAGTAGTAGCAGAAGAAGTAGTAGAAAAAGAATACGTTGATGAAACGTTGGTTTGCAAAGATTGCGGTAACGAGTTCGTTTTCACCGCAGGCGAGCAAAGATTCTACGACGAAAAGGGCTTTTTGAACAAGCCCAAGGCTTGCAAGGCTTGCCGCGACGCTAAGAAGAACGCCGGCAAGGCTCCCCGTGAGTACTTCACTGCTGTTTGCGCAGACTGCGGCGGCGAGGCGAAGATCACCTTCCAACCCTCCACCGATCGTCCTGTATACTGCAGCGCTTGCTTCGAAGCAAGAAGAAAGGCTCAAGACTAATCGCAAAACCCAAATGTCTGTATCGTTTCTTGGTTTTATAGGATCTGCAACAGGTTGATAACTCTCAGAACATATAGTACACACAAAAAGAGAGACCGAACACGTGTGTTCGGTCTCTCTTTTTTTAAAAAATGAAGCAAAAATACATCATTTTTGCATTTTTTTTACTAAAGTACTTGCAATTTGAAAAAAAGTATATTATAATAATTATAAAGAATACGAGCAATTTTTGTTTTTCAGGAGGATGAGACAATGGCTCTTAGAATGATAAACTTTAAAAAACGTTGTCGTGAATGTGGCGGCAAAGTAAGACTTGTTAATGTAATTTGGGTAAACAAATTCAAAACTCCCGAGGCAAGTGAATACGATCAATGTGTTTCTCGCCGTAAGGTTTTGCTTGGAATTGAGCCCAAAAAGGTTGCAAGAGAAGTAATGTGCACTCGTTGTGGTCAGAGATATCCTATTATTCGCGTTAGCGCAAGACAATTTGCAAAAGAGCAAGCAACACTTACAAACGTAAACGAGCCTAAGAAGGTAACAAAGAAGGCATCCCAAAATAAGAACAACGGTTTGGTAATCTTTATCAAGCTTTTGATTGTTGCGGCTATTCTTCTTGCACTTGCATATCTCGCATACCGTTTCAGAGCTACCATTGTTAGCCATTTCGAGTCTTTGGCTCCTATTTTCGAAAAGGCAGAAAAAGTTGTTGCTA
>JAFYRH010000371.1 GCA_017559555.1 Clostridia bacterium | reverse complement strand
TATGGCTGTACTTCCTTGACAACCGTTGAAGGAATTGAAAACGTTAAGTTCATTAACAGAGACGCGTTTGCAGGATGCGCTCTGCGCGGCACCATTTCTTTGGATAACGTTGTTGCAATTGCAGACAGTGCATTTATGCTCAACACCAAGCTCGAAGGCGTTGTTCTCGGCAGCAACATTCAATCCATCGGTGCATACGCATTCAGCGACAATACTTCGCTCAAGACATTCACTATCCAAGCTCCCATTGTTAAGCTTGGTCAAAATGCATTCGAATTTTGTAGCGCTCTTGAGGCAATTGAGATCAATGCCGCAGTTATTCCCGCAAAAGCCTTTAACGAGTGCACGTCGCTTAAGACCATCAAGCTTGGTAAGGATGTTGCTGTTATCGGCGAATACGCTTTCAGTAACGCTCCCGCAACCAAGTTTGAGGTAGATGCTAACAACACTGTGTTTGCAGCAAAAGAGGGCGGCAAATACCTGACCAATAAGGCGGGTAACGAAATTCTTCTCGTAGCTCCCGGTCTTGCTGGCGAATTCCGTGTAGATGACAACAAGATTACATCTGTTGCAACAAATGCGTTCTCCGGAAGCACACGTATTACTTCCATTATCATTCCCAGCGTTACACGCGTAGCAAATTATGCGTTTGCATATTGCGAAAAGCTGGCAACCATTGAACTCGGCACACTCGAGTTGATTGGCGACTACGCATTCTACAAGACTGCGATCACAAAGGTTCCTTCCCTTGAAAATGTTCAACGCATTGGTGCTTATGCATTTGCATACACCTCTATTACAGAGCTTCACATTGCCGACAACATGGTCATTGGCAATGGCGCATTCAGAGAGTGCAAGGCATTGGCAACTGTTACCATTGGAAACAATGTAAAGATTGGTACAGATGCGTTCAGACTTGACAGAGAGACCAACTTCACCGCAAATCCCGGCTATTACGAGGGTGATAACGGACTCCGTGTCTACTATTATATTTACACATCTCCTCTCCACTCGCTAACAATCGGCAATAATGTGGAAATTGGCAACAGCGCATTTATGGGTGCGGCTGAACTCGAAACGGTAACACTCGGCGAGGGTGCTATCATTGGTGACAGCGCATTCTTCAATGCGGTTAAGTTGAAAAACATCGACCTTTCCAAGGTCAAGTCTATTGGTGCTGCGGCATTCTCCGGCGACGTTCTCTACGAGTTTGACGACGTGAACATGCAAAACCCTGTAGTGAATGCTGATAGAGAATATCAATACAGATATTATGCTCCTATTTTAACAACCGTTGATCTTTCCTCTTTGGAATTCCTTGGCGTAGGTGCATTCGAGTTCTGCCGTGAGTTGACTTCTGTAACACTCGGTGAGAATATCGATAAGATTCCCGCACGTGCATTCAACCTCTGCGTAAAGCTTACCGATATCAACCTTGCAGCTGTTAAGGAAATTGGCGAAAATGCTTTCTGCGAGGCTGACCTCAAGAGCGCGGCACTCAATTCTGCAGAAAAGATCGACAAATATGCTTTCGTTTATAACGAAAACTTGGCAGAGATCGTATTCGGCAAGGATGGCGTTGTTCTTGGTGAAGGCGCATTCTCTTACTGTACCGCACTGCAAAACGTTACCGGCTCGGCACTCATCGCTGAGGTTGGCAACTATGCATTTGCATACACAAGTGTAACCTCTATCGACCTCACAGGTGCAACACGCATCGGAGACGGCGCATTCCTTAAGGAAACGATGACCGACTTTGAGGTACAATTGAGCGAAAAGCTCGTTGACATTGGCGAAAATCCCTTTGCAATGTGCAAACTTTCGAGCTTTACATCTACCGCCTTTGACGAGTTCAATGGCGAACAGTTTGAAAAGGTAGTTTCTACCTATAATATTAGTGCAACCGTTAAGGTAATCGACGGCATGCTGTATCGCGTAGTTCCCAACGGTCTTGAATTGATCACCTACACCGGCGACGCTACATTGGTAACTGTTGCCGACGGTACTGTAAGAATTGCCGCACAGGCATTTGCAGGCTCGGGTGTTGTTCAAGTAGTTCTGCCTTCCACGCTCCGTGCAATCGGTCACAAGGCGTTCTATGATTGCAAGAACCTCACCATGGTATCCTTTGCAAGCTACAAGGCACCTATTCTCGAAGAAGAGTATGATTACGACTACTGGATGAGTGCTGAAAACATTCCTGCAACCGGTGAGTATCAGTATCAAGATGCTTACACGGGCGAAACAAAGACTTACCAAGGTATTGGAATTGTTCCTTACTTCATGTGGAACGCAACCGAAACACCTTCTGTTTTCTACTACGGTGCAAACTTTGCAGATTACGTAGGTCACGTAGATCAAAGCATCGTTATGGTAAGACCTGTAAACGGCTTGCATTATGATTCCTTCATTTACGGTCAGTATTTCACTCTGTCTGTTGACGGTGCTACCGCAGCGGATGCAACCACACTTGCGGCAATTGCAGCAATCAACGCACTCCCCGATAACATTACGTTGGCACACAAAGATCTTGTTCTTGCGGCGAGAGCGGCATACGATAAGATCACATCCGATTCTCAAAGAGGTCTTGTAACCAATTACGAAAAGCTTCGTAAGGCTGAGCAAAAGATCAGCGACCTTGAACACATCAACAACCAACAAAACGGCACAGAAACCACCCCTGACGGCTCCGATAACGGTTCCGACAAGCAGGTTGACGTAAAGGTTGTATTGATGATTGTTGCGATTTGCGCATTTGCGGTATCCGCAGCGGTTGCAGCCTTCTTTGCTGTGCTTTACTTCAAGGCAAAAAAGAATCAGTCCGCAACAAGCAGTGAATCGGTTGAGACAACCAACGAACAAACCCATCAAGAAACGAGCGAGGACGCAAAGGGAACTCCTGAAGAACTCGCAGAAGAACCCAACGAAAGCACTGACGGCTCCGATGCCTAATTGCAGTGCGAATATTTGGAGAAACAATGAAAAATAAAATGATTAGAACCATCGCCGCAGTGGCGCTCATAGCTTTGGCTATGAGCCTCGCGGCGTGCACAAACGGCAACATTTACGATCGACTTGCCGATGACGGCTACACCGTTAAGGTTCGGTTTGAGGCAGGTGGTGCATTTGTTAATGACACGCAAAACGTTACCATTGTTGAAGTTTTCAACGAGGATGACGTTGTAACAAATTCTGCCGGCAAAACAGGCATCGCACTCCTCGCACCCGATGATTCCATTCGCGGTGAAGGCGTATTTAAACTCAGTAAAATCGACGGCACAAACAACTATTTCCAAATCGGTTGGTACAAAGAAAGAACCCCCGTTGTTGACGGTAACGGAAACGCGCTTGACGTTTTCGGTGTTCCGGTATCCGAATCGAAGAGGGATCCCGCTTATACTTATAGTGGTAAGTGGGATTTTGCAAATGATGTGATTGATCCCGCATCGCTGACCAACGGTGAAATGACTCTGTATGCAGCTTGGGCACCTTTCTTCGTTTATGAGTTTTATTCTCAAAACGAAAACGGTTAATTTGAAAAAATCGGCTCCAAGCAAAAGCTTACCCTCACACTCCCCAAGGTTAGCACAACAGGCAAAGTTACAATGAACGACTTCCCCAAGGTAGAGGGCAAGGTTTTTGATGCCGCATA
>JAFYRH010000370.1 GCA_017559555.1 Clostridia bacterium | reverse complement strand
GCTGGAGCTATAATGGAAAGAGCGCGACCCTGACCTTGGATGGCTACGACGGCGGACCAATCAAGGCAGAAAAAGCATTTACCATCTTGCTCAAAAATGAGAACACCATCACACTCAGCGACTTTGCTCTGCATGACTCAAAAGCTTACGGCGTTGTGGTAGATTATGAAAGTAGCACCAAGGACCTATATGTGACCGCCGAGACAGGTGGCGTACTCAATATCGAAGGTAATATTACCAAGGCGTTTTCGGGTATTGACGCATGGTTCTATTTGTATAGCGGAACGGTCAATATTAACATTATCTCCTCGTTTAAGGATGGTAATACGGGTTATGCACTTGCCAACAACATGAATTTTGGCGAGGACGACAGTGCTTCGGCTGCATTCTTTGCAACTCTGCGCAGTACTAACGTTACCGACAAGATCTATCTTTACGGTGCGCCAAACGGTGGTGTTAGCACCGAGGATCGCGACAACGTTACGGTAGGCATTTATCTTTACGGTGCTACTGACAAAACCGAGCTTCAAGGCGTTTCTTCCTTGTATATGAAAAACTCTGGAGCCAATGTTACCATCGTTTCCGATAACGGTGGCGGTGCCGATGATGAGTGTATAGCGGTTGAATATATCGGCTCGCTTCAGCTTCGTGAAGGCGGCAGAGTAGACCTGACAGGTGCCGTTCATATAGGATCGAGCAACAGCGATCTTGCAAGAAATCCCAACACCGCCGTTATAACACCTGCCGACGATCAATATTGTATTTGTCTTAGTGAGAGCGGTGATTTTGCGGTCTGCAATTTGGATGGCACCTATGCCGGAAGAACCGTGTTTACTTACGTCAACGAGTTTCTTCCCCTGAAGTGGGTAGGCAATGGCAGAGCAGTCATTCCTGCAGGATATGTGGGCCAGAGCATCGATTACCTCTATCTGTGGGGATATTTGCACGGTGGCTCGGGCGACAATTGGAAATTTGAGGTTGTTGACGGCACGCTTCCGCAAGGTCTTACCTTCTACTCCGGCTCGGATTACGCCTATATTTACGGCACCTTTGGTGAGGTTTGCGAGGCGGGCAGCATTACCGTTCGTGCAACCGACACCGCGAGCGAGCAGAGCATTGAGTTTCAGGTTCCTTACGGTGCGGTCACCGCGGCAGTTTCTGCCACCGAGATCGCTTTTGAGCAAGATACCTACATTGCAAACTTTGACGAGGATTTTTCCGTCAACGTATTCCTGACTCCTGCAGATACCAGTAATGTAGAGGTAACGGTTGAGGGAAATCTGTACTATAGCGTAGAATATTTACCGGACGGGCAGATCGTTATCACCTTCTCGGGAACGACTTATGCAGGCGCGTACACCTTAAAGGTTACGCATGAGGCAACGGGACTTTCCGATACGGTTATCGTTTACGTGCGTGAAGAGATCCCCGAAATCTATATTTATGACTATGCTGCCGAAGAGCTGGCAGGCTTTGAGTGGGGAGAAACCTACACCGTCAGCGGTGAGGGCGTTACTACCAAGGTGATTGAGAATGCAACGAGCTACATCGTCATTGATCCCGATTGGTTTGGCAAAACGCTCGAAATCACCAAAAACAATACCGATGCAAGCTGCAATAGCCCCGCACAGTTCCTCTCCATCCCCGCGCGCCCTGCGGCTCCGAACGTAGTTGGTGTCGATGCCTCCAAGGCAGAGGGCTATGGAAAGATCACGGGGGTTGACCTCATCGACGGTTCTTTGAAATACAAGGGCACAGAAGATACTTATTGGTATAATCTTTACGAGGGAAAGCAGCTTCTCATAGGCACTTATTACGTTCGTATAGAGGCGGTTTATGACAAGAGCTTTGCGAGCGAAGAGAAAGAGATCGTTATAGGATATCAGGCTCTTACCGCGCTGCCTGTTCTTCCTCTTCCCGCAGGACTTTCGGGTGTTTATTACAGCCTCGATCTGCGCAACTTCGTTGTTGGCGGTTGCGGAGACTATACTTTTGCAGTTGAAGGGGAATGCCCCGCATGGTTGACCTGCGAGACCTACGGTATACTGTCCGGTTACCGTCAAGCTGGCGATGCGGCCACCGTAACCGTTCGCGTTACCGACGAGGGCGACCTTGAAGCGGGTATTGACCCTGCAAGCGTTGTGCTTACGGTCGAGGTAGGCGCAGTCACCGCCGCCGGAGCGCACACGTGCGTATATGACCAAGAGGTCGTTCATCCCCGTTACCAAAAAGCCTACGCAACCTGCACCACTCCTGAGCTTTACTATATGACCTGCGTTTGCGGAGATTTCACCTATGGCGCAGACTTTGAGTATGGAGACGCCAAGGGACACAAATTTACACACCAAAACGAAAACGATGAAGCACTGCGCTCCAAGGGTAGCAATTGTCAGGAATATAATACGTATTGGTATTTGTGTGAAACTTGCTACGTAGTTGGTGACACGCTTTGGTTTACATCTGAATATAACTGCGGCGATCACGATTATTCCGATAAGCTTTCTTCCATCAGCCAATACCGACATGCATATTGTTGCACCGTTGAAGGATGTGGGGATTATATCAATTCCACCAGCCATACAGAGGGGGCTGCCGCTACCGAAAACACTCCCTGCACCTGCACCGAGTGCGACTACGTTTACCAAGCAGCGCTTGGCCATACCATTATCCGCATTGCGGCAAAGGATGCTACCTGTACCCAAGACGGCAACGTTGAATATTATGTCTGCGCAGCCGGTTGCGGCAAGATGTTCTCCGATGCCGAGGCAATACAAGAGATCGCAGATCCCACAACTGTTGTCATTGCGGCGCTCGGTCACGATTACAGCGAAAAGCTCCAGGGACCTGCGCACTACAAGACAGAGTCCGATAATTGCCAAGAAGCACACGTTTATTGGTTCAATTGCTCCCGTTGCGCGGCAAGCGCACGCGATGATGCAGGCGCCGATGATAAGTACTACACGGGCACAGTTTTTGGAGATCATCATTTCGACCTCGAAAACTGGGGCTATCAAACAGAAGAAGGCCATGCACATCTTTGCACCGTGGAGGGCTGTGACGTACACGACGAGTTGAAAGAGCACACCACCTCGTATTGGAGCTACGATACAAACGAAACCCATCACTGGAAGGAGTGCTCCGTTTGCCACTACCACGTAGGTGAGGCTACGCACAACTACGACAATGCCTGTGATAGCTATTGTAACACCTGTAGCGAATACCGCGAAGCTCCGCACGATTACGATATGGAAACGTGGTATACCTCCTATTCGCAGCACTACCGTCAGTGCAAGCTTTGCACGGGCTCCGGATATATCGCCGATCACGATATGAGCGATGATTGGACCTCCGACGCAGATGAACACTGGCACGAATGCGAAATTTGCAAATATGCAAAGAATTATCAAGATCACTCGTATGACAACAACTGTGACACCAACTGTAACATTTGTGACCACGCACGCGAGATCACACACAATAACAACTACTTGTTTGAGCAACAAGATGCTACTTGTAGCGCAACGGGTATGAAAGCGCATTATCGGTGCAACGTTTGTGAAACCTATTTTGACGCGGAAAAGAATGAGACCACCGAGGAAGCACTCGTTATTCCCATCGATCTCACGGCACATACGTGGGGGAGCTGGGTAACGAATGGTAACGGTACCAACACCCACACACGCACTTGTGTTCATAACGATGAGCATAAAGAAAGCGGTGACTGCTCCGGCGGTACAGCAACCTGCACGCAAAAGGCGGCATGCGAGTTCTGTAACGTAGGTTACGGAACTCTCAAGGAGCACACCTTTGGAGAAAAGATCGAAAAGGTAGAAGCTACCTGTGTACAAAACGGTATGCAAGCACACTACCGTTGCTCTGCTTGCGAGGGATATTTCAACGAGGAAAAAGTCCAAAGAACCTTTGAACAGCTTGTTATTTTGGCTGATGCCAATTTGCATGACTTTGGCGCGTGGGTATCGAACGGTGATGGTACGCACACCCGTACCTGCAAGCGCACGGTCGATCACAAGGAAACAGAGAATTGTGAGGGCGGAACAGCCACTTGCATGCAAAAAGCGGTATGTACCACCTGTAACGGACAGTACGGCAATCTTAAGGCACACACCTTTGGAGACGCCGTCAACGAGGTTCCCGCAACCCATACCTCTACCCAGCTTTTGGCAGGTATGAAAGCACATTACCGTTGCACCGCTTGCGAGAGCTATTTCGATCTCGAAAAGAATCCCACAACCGAGGGAGAACTTCTTATCCCCGCACCCACGCATAGCTTTGGCGAATGGATCACAAGTGACAGCGAAAAGCACTGGAAGGTTTGCTCTTGCGGACTTAAGGATAGCGAAGCGGCACACGAATACGACGACGAATCGGATATGATCTGTAACGTCTGCACGCACGACCGCACAGTTCCGCACACCCACGGTAACGGTGAGCTTGTTCTCGGTCAGGCGGCAGACTGCACCGTTGATGGATGGAAGAATTACTATCAATGCTCTTGTGGAGCGTTCTATACCGATAAGGATTGCACGAATGAAATTACCGATCTCATTGCTTGGAAGGCAGGAGAGGGCAGAATTGCCGCGTCGCATACCCTTGGCGAAAAGGTTTTGGCAACAGAAGCCAACTGCACGGCAACCGGTATGAAGGAACATTACAGATGCACCGTTTGTGAAGGATACTTCGATAACGAACAAAAACTGACTACCGCAGAGGCACTCACAATTCCCACAAACGACAACCACGCATTTGGTGCATGGGCATCGAACGGTGACGATACGCACTCCCGCACTTGTACCAATAACGCCGAGCATAAGGAAACCGTTGCTTGCGCAGGCGGAACACCCACCTGCACCCAAAAAGCAATTTGCTCTACTTGTAATACTGCTTACGGCCAAGCCAACGGACACAGCTACAGCGAAGCAACCTGCACCAAAAAGGCAACCTGCTCCGCTTGCGAAGACGAAAAGGGTGAACTTGCACCTCACGATTACAGCGAAGCGACCTGTACCCAAAAAGCGACCTGCACCGTCTGTGGAG
>JAFYRH010000369.1 GCA_017559555.1 Clostridia bacterium | reverse complement strand
CTTATAGCTGTTTGCCTTTTGGATGAAGAAGGTAGCGGGGCGCGCGTGTAATCCACTGGAATTGGTAATGGTAACCTGACGTGAAATCATACGTTAATCACTCCTGTACTCTCAAATAAATGGGTCTTGCCCGAATGATCGGACACTTTTCGCTTATTATAATAATATTATATCAAAACATTTGCAAAAAATCAATATGTCATTTTGTTGGTTTTTGATATAGTAAGCAATTACTTTTCGTGCAAAATATCCACAAAACAAGATTTTTCCGTTACTTTTCGCTCACTCTTCATACAAAAAGCAAGCATCGACCAAAACGGAACAAGCATGCCGGGGTAGTACCATAGGTGATCAAAAAATCCCATAACCAGCGCGCCCGATACCGCTACCAATGCCGTGAAGTTTTTTTCTTTGAGAATGCGAAAAAAAGCCGTGCCTATCAAAAGCAAAAACACGACCAGCCCCACCGCGCCAAGCTCGGTGGCAACCTGCAAAAAGATGTTGTGCGCGTGCATAACGGTTTTGGTTCCGCTAACGGCAAAATGAGGGTAAATGGCACGCCAAGCCCTCTCCCCCACGCCAATGCCAAAAGGATAATGCTTGAACATTTGCAACGCCCCTTGCCAAGTTTGCAGGCGATAACGAATAGAGCTCTCTCCAAGGTCTCCAATACTCAAAAGGCGCGACTTGAAATTGCTTGGCAGAAGCGGAACAAGAATTAACAAAAGCGGTGCAAAACGAATCGCAAAACGTGTTTTTCGACTGTGAAACAGCAAAAAAAGAAAAAGCTCCAAAAGCAATCCCAACCACGCTCCTCTTGACCACGTCAAAAGGATACAAATCGCGCCAAAAACGGTGGTTATGGCATAAAAAACGCGCATACGTCCTTTGTTTTCCGGCAAAAAAGTTGCCCACAAAGAAAACGGAAAATATAAAAGGAGATAGACCGCCAAGATGTTCGGATTGGAGAAAAGCGAGGTCACACGACCACCGATATCTCCAAATCGGGAAGCATCTACCCAACGCACCTCCGCCCTACCAAAAGCATACTGCCCCACCCCAATGGCAGATACGATCAGGAGAGAAAGTGACGAAAAGAAAACAAAAATTTTCTCGTTCTTTTCCCTCCAAAAGCGGCGTGCGAAGAACCAAGTTGAGGTCAGGAGTGCCGCTGTCAAGGCATCCACCGCGCGCCCGTATCCAGTGAGGACGGTGGAAATTTGCAAAAGCAAAATGAGCAAAACAAGATAATCAGCAAAATCAAATTTGGGTAGAGCTTGCTCGAAGAAAGATTTCAAAGACCACAAAAGCAAAAACAAGCAAATTGGCAAAAGCCACAGAGTAGAGTGCTTTAACAGTTGAAAAAACGGAAATGCGGTAACGAGAAAAAGAAATGCAAAATTTGGTATGTTGTGGCGTTCGATAAACGTATTTGCTCGATTTAAAATGCGTGTTTGCCGCAAAAAATGCAACACAGGTGCCCAAAAAGACATAAAAACACTCCCCCTTGTGTGGTATGTAAGGGGGAGCTTTTTTACTTATGTCATATCTTGCTTGCCCTATCCGTCAGCGATTTCCATTCGTTGCAAAAGGCTTCAAAACCGTCACGGTCGACTTGATTTTCAAACTGTCTTGGCGGATTTTGATGGTAGAAATCTTCTATCTGCTTTGTGTAAGAGAGAACGGCAGCTTTATAACCCTCAAAAGGTACAGTATAGGTAATACCCTCCTGTGTGCGAATAATGATATTGTCATTTTCGTGCACGATGTCAAAATCAATTCCGTTTGAACACCCGACCACGGTGACGCTTGTTTTATCCTGCGAAGCATAAAAAACTCCGCAACAAGGAATCATGTGTTCCTCTGCGCCCGAAAAATGATTTTCGAATAACGAATGCAAAAAACGATAGGCAGATGCACTTAAACACCAATCGGAATCGTCATTTGATAGATTGCAACCGTCCACTTTGAAAATGACTTTTCCGTGCACGCAATCGTCATAAACTTGCATTTTGGGAGTGTCACCTAAGAAGTGCAAATCTGTTGCGTATAGCTCCACTCCTACCACTCCTTTCACCGATTTGTTTTGTCACACAGTCAAACATTTGTTGTAGGGGACGACGTCCTCGGCGTCCCGATCTTAAAATACCAAACAAATTTTACGGCGTGTTTTTCTTACGACGCTTTCTTTTTTTACAAACAAAAATTCTCTTGCTTTCGGGGCGTCGAGGACGTCGCCCCCTACAAGGTTAGATTTTCTTTATAAAAAACAACACTTTTGCGTGTTAATTCTTCTCCAACAAATCGGGGCGCAATTTTTCGGTTAACTCTTTTGCTTGCTCGTCGCGCCAAGTATCAATGTTTTTGTGGTGTCCCGAAATGAGCACGTCGGGTACCTTTACACCGTGAAATTCATAAGGACGTGTATATTGGGGATATTCGAGAAGCCCCGAAGAAATGCTTTCCTTTTCGTAGCACTCGGCATCAGACAGCACACCGTCGCACAGACGAGCCACGCAGTCGGTGAGAATGCAGGCAGGAATTTCGCCACCCGTGAGTACGTAATCACCAATAGAAATTTCCTCGTCGACGATTTCGTCTACAATACGGCGGTCAACACCTTCGTAGTGGCCGCAAAGAAGAATGAGATTGTCATAGTCACGTGCGAGCTCGGAGGCTCTTGTTTGATTGAGAACTTTTCCAGTAGGGGAAAGATAGATCACGCGTCTTTTTTCGGCTACAAATCCCTCTTCCGCTTGCATACGCAAGATAGCGGAATAGCAGTTATAAATGGGGGGTGCCATCATCAGCATTCCCTTGCCGCCGCCGTAAGGGGTATCGTCCACGCGACGGTGCTTATCCTCGGAATAATCGCGGATGTTGTGCGTTTTTACGGTAATCGCGCCGCTTTTTTGAGCTCTGCCGATAATGCTTTCCCCAAGAACGGTGTCCACCAAATCGGGAAAAAGGGTCATAATGTCACAGCGCATATCAGTCCTCTCCTCCCTCAATCAGTCCGGGAATGGGGCGGATGTAAATGGCATCGTCGGGGTCGATCTCTGTGATAAATTCGGGAACGGCAGGAATATAAAACTCGCCCTTTTGATTTTTGACAACATAAAGGTCGCGCGCGTTTTGCGTGTTGACTTCCTTGAGCTTACCAAGGAGCTCTCCCGTGTCGGCATGCTTTACAGGGAGTCCGATGAGGTCGGCAATAAAAAAGCTTCCCTCTTCAACCGGCAGATCCTCGCGTGCGGCAAATACCTCCACATTGCGAAGTGCGTTTGCGGCTTCTTCGCTTTCGATGCCCTCGAGATCCATCAATACGAATTGCTTAAAAACCGACGCGTGCAAAACGCGACGGGGGGTATATTCTTTGTTTTTGCAGAACCAAACCGTGTCAAGCGACGCCAAAATTTGAGGAGCATCGCACCAGCTTTCCAATTTTACGGTTCCGCGAAAGCCGTGGGTATTCACAATTTTGCCTGCAGGCAAATATTCGAGTTTCATAAAGAAGAATACTTCCTTTCCTCATAATGCTTATAGTATATCATAAAGCGTTCAAAAATGCAAGCAAAAAGCGCGTTTTTCCTGCTTTTTTCTGCTATAAAGAGAAAAAAGTGTGTAATTCTTAAAATATTTACAAATTTGACCTTGCATATTGCTCAAAAAAAGTCTATAATAATTGCGTTAATTTGATTTATGGAGGACCTTATTATGGGAGACTGGACAATGATTTTAATGCTGGGCGGCCTTTTGCTGGTTATGTACTTTGTAATGATTCGCCCCCAAAAGAAGCAAGAAAAAGAGCAAAACGATATGCGCAACAACCTGGCTGTTGGCGATGAAATCACCACCATTGGCGGCATTATCGGCAAGATCGTTAGCATTAAAGAAGAAACCTGCGTAATTGAAACCTCTCACGAGCGCACCAAAATTCGCATTCTCAAGAGTGCTGTTAGCCGTGTTGACGTAAAGGCTGAGGACGCTGAGTAATTCAAAAAACACAAAACAATCATAAAAACACTCCGTGCCGAATACGTTGTAACAACGGTTTTGCACGGAGGTTTTTGTTTTATGAAAAAAGCAACTAAAAAATATATGCGTTCACGCGTCCCCAAAAAAGATTTGAGAAAAGGAGAACTCTTTTGTAAAAGCACGCTCGG
>JAFYRH010000368.1 GCA_017559555.1 Clostridia bacterium | reverse complement strand
GATACAAATAGGCATAACGCACGTTTTGCGTGGTGACGCATAGGAACGCCCTCCTTGATGTCCAATTTGTTGAGCCTTTATTATTTCAGCATTCCCAAAAGGGTATCCTTTGCAGATGCAAGTGCTTCAGCAATCTTGTCTGTGTCGCGTCCGCCTGCCATAGCGTTGTCGGGACGTCCGCCGCCCTTACCGCCGGTAACTGCGGCAACAGAGCCAACAAGCTTGCCTGCGTGTGCACCTCTCGCTACGGCATCCTTGCCTGCAACAGAGATAAAGTTGAGTTTTCCTTCGGGAGCGATTGCAAGAACTGCTACAACGTCGTCGTAGCGAGCCTTGATCTCGTCTGCAAGAGAACGAGCGGCATCGGCTTGCATATTGCCCATATCAGCGGCTACGAGACGAACAGAACCGATTGTTTCAGCCCCTGCCATAATGCTATCGAGCTTGGAAGCGGCGATCTTGGAGTTGAGAGATTCGATCTCTTTCTTCATTGCGGAAATTTCGCTCTGCATTTGTGCGGCGCGCTTTGCAAGATCGGAGGGCTTTTGAACCTTCATTTCCTTTGCGGTCTCTGCAATTAGAGCGTTCTTTTCTGCCAAGAGGCGGAGAACACCTTCACCTGTGGTAGCTTCAATACGACGTACACCTGCAGCAACAGAGGACTCGGAAAGGATCTTGAAAAGACCGATCTTTGCGGTGTTATCTACGTGTGTACCGCCGCAGAATTCGATGGAGTTCTCACCCATGCGAACAACGCGAACGACCTTGCCGTACTTTTCACCGAACAAAGCCATAGCACCAAGCTTCTTAGCTTCGTCAATAGGCATTTCGGTCATGGAACCGATTTGACCTGCCAAAATTTCAAAGTTTACAATTGCCTCTACATTTGCAATTTCTTCAGCACTCATGCCGGAGAAGTGTGTAAAGTCAAAGCGGCAAACGGTATCGGAAACGTAAGAACCGGATTGCTCAACGTGGTTGCCGAGTACGCGACGGAGAGCGGATTGGAGCAGGTGGCACGCCGAGTGGTTACGCATAATTGCCTCGCGGCGGTAATCGTCAACAATCGCCCGTACGGTGTCGCCAACCTTAAGTGTGCCGTTTGCAACGGTTGCAAGGTGAATGTAAATGCCGTCTGCCTTTTTGGTGTCGGTAACGTTCAAGTCAAGGGTTTCGTTCGTG
Source organism: Clostridia bacterium (assembly GCA_017559555.1). Classification (GTDB taxonomy): domain Bacteria; phylum Bacillota; class Clostridia; order Oscillospirales; family CAG-272; genus UMGS1865. The sequence continues at coordinate 1,944 of JAFYRH010000368.1, read as the reverse complement.
AGAACACCGGTGTCACCAATCTGACCGCCGCCCTCGCCGTAGAAGGGAGTGGTGTCAAGAATAACAGTGCAGTCACCCTCGGATACTTCGTTTACAGACATATCGTCAACGAGGATAGCAAGAACCTTTGCATCTGCTGCCATCTTGTCATAGCCTACAAAGTTGGTTGCGGGAATATCCTTAAGCATATCGCGGGAAGCGTTTGCCCAACCGCTGATGTTAGCGCGTGCTTCACGAGCACGAACCTTTTGCTCTTGCATCAATTCTGCAAAGCGTGCTTCGTCAATAGCAAGACCAGCTTCTTCTGCGATCTCACGAGTCAGGTCGATGGGGAAGCCGTAGGTATCGTAAAGCTTGAATACGTCCTCACCCGAAAGTGTGGTGAGGTTGTTATTCTTTGCGTCTTCAACAAGCTTGTTAAGAATGGAAAGACCTGCATCGATGGTTGCATCGAATCTCTCTTCTTCCATAGCGATAACCTTGAGGATGTAATCCTTCTTTTCTGCAAGCTCGGGGTATGCGCCCTCGGATTCGCCGATAGCGATCACGCCAAGCTCGGGCAAGAAAGAGCGGTTGATGCCAAGGAGTTTGCCGTGACGGCAAGCGCGGCGCAAAATGCGGCGAAGAACGTAGCCGCGACCCTCGTTGGAGGGAATAACGCCGTCGGAGATCATAAAGGTAGCAGAGCGGATGTGGTCGGTAACAACACGAATGGAAATGTCGGTGTTCTTATCGATGCCGTATTCCTTGCCTGCGATTGCACAAACGTTATCAAGAACCTTGCGGATGGTGTCAACCTCAAACATGTTGTTTACACCTTGCATTACGCAAGCGAGACGCTCCAGACCCATGCCGGTATCGATGTTCTTTTGTGCGAGCTCGGTGTAGGTACCGTCGCCCATATTGTTGAATTGGGTGAATACGTTGTTCCAAATTTCCATAAAGCGGTCGCAGTCACAACCGGGCTTGCAATCGGGCGAGCCACAGCCGTACTTAATGCCGCGGTCAAAGTAAATTTCGGAGCAAGGACCGCAAGGACCTGTGCCGTGCTCCCAGAAGTTGTCAGCCTTGCCGAGGCGAACGATGTGCTCGGGGGTTACGCCAACCTTTTGCACCCAAATGTCATATGCCTGCTCGTCCTCAACGTAAATGGAGGGCCAGAGCAGATCGGTGGGGATTTCAAGAGTTTCGGTCAAAAACTCCCACGCCCACGGGATAGCTTGATCCTTAAAGTAATCACCAAAGGAGAAGTTACCGAGCATTTCAAAGAAAGTGCCGTGACGCGCGGTATGACCAACGCGCTCAAGGTCGGGGGTACGAATGCACTTTTGGCAAGTAGTAACGCGGTGGCGCGGAGGCTCTTCCTCACCTGTGAAGAATTTCTTCATAGGTGCCATACCCGAGTTGATGAGCAACAAAGATTTGTCATTGATGGGAACGAGCGGGAAAGAGGGCAGACGAAGATGTCCTTTGGACTCAAAGAAAGCCAAATACTTTTCACGCAGTTCGTTAAGGGATGTCCATTTCATAGGGGTATATCCTTTCGATTGATTCGATAAATTTACATACGTAGCAAGTATAGCACAATTTCACGCCCTTGTCAATTCTTTTATATAAAAAAGTAAGGAAATGTTATGCAAGAAGTCTGAAAAATTCATTTTTTGGGAACAATGCCTTGACTTTTTTGACAAACTGTACTATAATGTGGGAGGAAAAGTATTCAAAAGGGAGAACCGAAATGGCTGACGTATTTATGACGATAGAAGAAAGAAAAGCACTTGCACGCTCTTTTCTTGGCAAGGTCGTGTGCATAGGCATTGACCGCCCTATCGGATACGTGCATCAAAAAGAAACCTATTCTCTCACCTATCCCATCAACTACGGTTATATCCCCGGTGTTCTTGGCGGTGACGGCGAAGAGATGGACGTTTATCTTTTGGGCGT
>JAFYRH010000367.1 GCA_017559555.1 Clostridia bacterium | reverse complement strand
CCGCGGCAACCTCGGCATCATGATCGGTGTCGCCAATCATCAAGGCGCGAATGTTCGGGTTGGCATTCTTCCACGCTACGCCAATGTCCTTTTTGCTTTTTGCATGGATGTTATCAAGACCGAGAATGCCGTCAAAACGGGAAAGGAGTCCCAACTTTTCAAGCTGTCCGCGCAGCATATTAACCTCGCTTGCCGAAAGGATCCATTGCTCCATTCCCTTTTTGTTGAGTGCATCCAAAACCTCGGGAATGTCGGGATATGCTACAGAATCCTCGGAATATTCAAAATAGTAATCCATCCATTCGGGAGCGAGAACCGAGAAAGGTGTTTTTGTAAAATCGAAGCCCATTCTCTCGTAGTAATCTTGAATGGGAAAGCCGAACAGCTCACGGTATCTTTCCACAGATTCGACAAGCGGTAAATTGTATGCACCAAGCAAGCGATTTGCGCTCTTGATGCAGGCGTCAAGGTCGTCGTAAATGGTTCCGTTAAAATCCCAAATGATATGCGTATACGCTGTTTTTTTCATGATATTTTCTCGTTTCTCTTATAAAATGATTCGCCCAAAGAGGCGGAAATGATTGTCAAAAGGTATCTTTTTTCTCTCTTTTTGGGGAGAGAGATTTCCTCTTTTTCCACACACAGCAAAGAGAAGAAAAGTCTCCCTTTGTTGGCAAAAACCGTGGGTTGATTTGGGTTGCCTTTTCCTGTATAATAGCACCATGCGGTGGTCGAGCCGCCGCAAATTTACAGAAAAGGAGTGATTGATATGGTCACGACAACAAACCGACCGCGCAGTTTGCTTGCGCGACGTTGGCTGTGTGCTTTGTTTGCCGCTGTTATGCTTGTGAGTGTGTTGAGTGTGGGCACGTTTGCCGCATCCCCCGCTCACCCTAAAGAATCGGTTGAGACCGACGTGTATCTTGACGGCATTGAAATTCTTGACGGCGATTGCGTAATATGGCGCGACGTTACCTTTGTCCCCTTGCGCAAATTCTGCAATCTGTTTGACGGTTGCACCTTCTCTTGGGATGGTAAAACCAACACCGCAACGGTAAAAACCGAAAGCGGTATGACACTCATCATTCAGTCGGGCGCGCTTTACATCTGGGCAAACGGGCACTATTTTTACACCGTTGAAGCCGTACAAAATTGGGACGGCAGTCTTTACGTTCCCATTCGTCCTCTGGCACGTGCCTTCAATGCCTCGCTTGAATGGAACAATTCTGTGCGCGCGGTAGAACTGAAATCCGCCACAAGTAAGCCTTTGGTATCTTGGGCAAATTACGATGAGGACGACCTCTATTGGCTTGCTCGCATTATTTCGGCAGAAGCCAAGGGAGAATCTCTCAAGGGGCAAATTGCCGTTGGCAACGTGGTGCTCAACCGCGTTCGTCACGCATCCTACCCCAACACCATTTACGGTGTTATTTTTGATCGCAAGCACGGTACACAGTTCTCCCCCGTGTCTTACGGAACCATTTATCAGGAGCCAACGGCATCGTCCATTATTGCCGCAAAAATTTGCCTTGAGGGATACTCTATTTCCAATTCCGCTCTGTTCTTTATGAATCCTCGTATTGCTACATCCAATTGGATCTCCAAAAATAGGCCCTACGCCTTTACCATTGGCAACCACGATTTTTATAATTAAATACCCATAAAGAACAGAATGGGGATGGTTCGCGTCTGCGGACCATCCCCAATTTTGATTGCTTTCGTTGAATTAGCTTGCGGATTTAAAGCCCATAGCCTTCTTGTAATTCATAATGGCAGTGTATGCTTCAAATGCATCCTCATAAACTGCAAGTGCTTCTTCGTAAGCCTTATATTCTGCGCTGTCTTCAGCCACACCTTCATCGGGCTTTTCGGGCTTTACAGGAGCTACACCTGCATATACCCAACCCGCTTCGGTAAGAGCATCGCAAAGACCGAAAGCTGCCTCACCGATGGGTGCAGGTCTTTGATCTTCTTCATATTTGGAAGCGATGTAATCGGAATCCTTATAAATACCAAGGCTTGCAGGCAGTTGAACACTTTCCAAAGCCGCACATTTTTGGAACGCTTGGTCACCAATGATGAGAGTTCCCTCATTGATGACAACAGAGGTCATAGACTTGCACTCGAAAAATGCACCCTCACCGATTTCCTTAACGGATGTGGGAACGGTGATGCTCTGCAAAGAAACGCAAGACATAAAAGCACTTGCTTGGATTTCGGTCAGCTTAGAGCCCGCTTCAAAATTAACGTTTTTGAGAGAGGAGCAGTTGATGAATGCGCCTACACCGATTTCGGTTACGTATGCGGGAACGGTGAGGGATTCCAATGCTACGCAGTCTCTAAATGCGTATTCGGCAATGGTAAAGGAGTGCTTGCTGATATCAAAGTTAGCGTCGTGCTCCAAATATGCTGCCTCGGTGGGGAAATTCAGAGTTTTGATGCTGGAAGTGGTTTTGAAAGCCAGCTTGCCAACACCAACAACGCGCAAATACTGATCGGGTTCTTGCTCTCTTTCGTTGCCGGGAACCATCAGGTATGCAGGAATTGTTACGGTGTGTGCTTTATCATTGGTGGTAGAAAAACCGGAAACAATAACGGTTTCACTGTCAACGTTTTCAAAACGGAAGGTGTCACTGCCAATCGTTACCGAGTCTACAATAACCGTAGTATCTTTGTATTGATCGTCATCGTTATTGCCTTGCTTATTTTTGTCACCGCAAGCAACCATAGTGAAAACCATTAAGCCTGCCAACAAAATTGCGAGAAGTTTTTTCATAATCTTCCTCCTGCGAAAATACATATATATTAGATTATACAAGATAAGACTTAAAAAGTCAATAGATTTTTCCCGATTCTTTGTAAATATTTTGTTATGTCTTTTCTTCTTTTCCTTCGTAAAATCATATTTTCTTGACTCTCTCCCCTTTTACCCTCTCACTATTGACAATCCTTAGGTTGTGTTGTATAATGGTAATAAAGTAAACTTGTGGGAGGACTCTCGATGTTATCGTCCACATTCAGCGCGGGACTGTGCGGCATAGACGGCTTTCCCGTAACGGTAGAGTGTAACCAAAAGAATAATTTGGAGGGGTTTGACTTGGTAGGTCTCCCTGATATGGCAGTACGCGAAGCCAAGGAACGCGTAAGAACCGCTTGCTACAACAGCGGCTATAGTTTTCCCTATGCGCGCATCACCGTCAACCTCGCTCCTGCTGACCGCAAAAAGGAAGGTTCTGCCTTTGATGCGGCCATTCTTTGCGCCATTTTTCACAGTAGCGGTATTATTCATCGCAACGTAGATATGCGCGGCAAATGTATTGTTGGCGAGCTCTCACTTTCGGGTGAATTGCGTGGCGTGCGTGGCATTTTGTGCATGTGCGTAGCTGCAAAAGAACACGGATTTACCGAGTTCTATGCCCCCGTGGAGAATGCGCACGAGGCTGCCGCGGTAGAAGGGATTACCGTTTATTCCGTACCCAATATTCGTGCACTTGTTATGCACCTCAACGGCGAAGCTCCCCTTTCCCCCGTGGAATACGACCGCTCCGCTTTCTCGGATGCGGTAACCAAACACGCCCTCGACTTTTTAGACGTTCGTGGACAGGCAATGGCAAAAAGAGCTATGGAAATTGCCGCCGCAGGCGGACATAATATCCTCTTGATAGGTCCCCCCGGCACGGGTAAATCGATGCTTGCAAAGCGTTTGCCTACCATTCTGCCACCGCTGACATTTGCCGAAGCCATTGAAACAACCAAGGTGCATTCGGTTTCGGGAACACTCCCCGAGGGTGTTTCGCTTTTATCGGCACGCCCTTTCCGTTCTCCTCACCACACAATGAGCCCCGTCAGCCTTGTGGGCGGCGGTATCAACCCTATGCCGGGTGAAATTTCGCTTGCAAACAACGGTGTGCTCTTCCTTGACGAATTACCCGAGTTCCCCAAGCAGGTCACCGATGCCTTGCGTCAACCGCTTGAGGATCGCCGCGTGACCATTACACGCGCCAACGGACGTGTGACCTTCCCCTGCTCCTTTATGCTTGTAGGTGCTATGAACCCCTGCCGTTGCGGATACTTCGGTCACCCCACACACCCCTGCACTTGCCGTCCCCAT
>JAFYRH010000366.1 GCA_017559555.1 Clostridia bacterium | reverse complement strand
CGCGCGGTCAACAGCCTTCTTGATACCCTTGCGGATAACCATGGGGTTAGCGCCTGCGGTAACGTTCTTCATACCTTCGCGAACGAAAGCCTGAGCCAGCAGGGTAGCAGTGGTTGTACCGTCACCGGCTGCATCGTTGGTCTTGGTAGCAACTTCCTTTACGAGCTGTGCGCCCATGTTTTCAGCAGCGTCTTCGAGCTCGATTTCCTTTGCGATGGTTACACCGTCGTTGGTGATGAGGGGAGCGCCGTATTTTTTGTCAAGAACCACGTTTCTGCCCTTGGGACCCATGGTGATCTTAACGGTATCTGCGAGTTTATCAATGCCGTGCTGAAGGGCGTTTCTTGCTTCAACGCCGTGCAAAATGTTCTTTGCCATTTCTGAATTCCTCCTGAAAATAAATTATTCTACGATTGCGAGAATGTCGCTCTGGGAAACAACGATGTAATCCTTGCCGTCGAGCTTGATCTCTGTGCCGGAATATTTGCTGGTGATAACCTTGTCGCCAACCTTAACGGTCATGGGAACAAGCTTGCCGTCCTGCATCGCGCCGGGACCAACAGCGATAACTTCAGCTACCTGGGGTTTTTCTTTTGCAGAAGCGGTGAGAATGATGCCGCTCTTAGTTGTTTCTTCCACTTCGACCATGGTCACAACGACGCGGTCGGAAAGGGGTTTCAATGTCATGATGATTCCTCCGTTTATTTAAGATAAATTTTAAGCAATGTTGTTGGCACTCAAAAGACCTGAGTGCTAATGGCTACGCCTATTTTAATACGATACGGCAAAAAAATCAAGTGTTTTTTGAAATAAATTTTAATTTTAACAGTAAATTCATAAATTCTTTCTCCATGAGTGCTAAAAAAATGGCGGAAACTCGGTTTTTTCGGAGAATAGGAAAGTTTTTCACCCATTTTGCATATAGATAGGGCAAACGGATGGGACAAGGAGGTGGTTGATTGCACTGGTGCCGGACGGTGTGCGAGGTTGGTTTCGGGATGCTTTTGCCCGTTGTGATCCTCATATCGGGAGGATTTTTTCTATTATATTTGAAGGGATTTTTTCTGCGCTACCCGATCCTCACAATCCGTGCGATGTTTTCCCGTGAGAAAGGGGCAAAGCACTCGCCGCTTTTTGAGCTTTCGCTCTCCCTCGCGGGGACGCTTGGGGTGGGGAATATCGCGGGTGTTGCGGTAGCGCTTGCCGTGGGAGGTGCGGGCGCGCTTTTTTGGATGTGGATATCGGCTCTTCTTTCCATGATACTCAAATATGCGGAAATTGTGCTTGGACTTCGTTATCGCAAGGCGGAAAACGGCGAATTTGTGAGCAGTCCCATGCTTTATATGAAAAACGGTGTGGGTGGCAAGCTGGGAAGATGCTTTGCTGCGATCTTCGCCGCCGTGGGACTTTTCTCTGCTTTTTCCATGGGAAACACCGTGCAGATGAATGCGGCAGCAGAGGCGATGGCGTCTGCCTTTCAAGTGCCGCGCATTTTTTCGGGTGTATTGTTTGGCGTATTTTGCGGATGGATCCTTCTTTCCGGCGCGAGAGGCGCTTCCCGTGTGACGGCGGTCAT
>JAFYRH010000365.1 GCA_017559555.1 Clostridia bacterium | reverse complement strand
GCGGCAATGAAGAACTAAAAAATCAATTTACTATTCGACGTGTGGCGCGTTACGGTGCGGCATGTGTTACGATTTTAGAGAAAGGGGTGAGCGCGGAATGAGCCTTGCCATTGTTCCCGGCAGCTTTGACCCGATGACACTCGGTCATTTGGAGCTTGTTAAAACGGTTGCAAAACGCTACGACGAGGTTGTGGTAGCGGTTATGGTCAACCGTTCCAAAAAATATTTGTTCGATATGGAAACACGTGTTGCCATTGCAGAGGAGACCGTAAAGGAGCTTCCCAACGTGCGTGTGATTGCCGATAGCGGAATGCTCATCGACCTTTTTGACAAATTGAATGCCGATGCCGTTTGCAAGGGGTGGAGAAACCAACGCGATTACGATTATGAACTGCATATGGCAGATTGGAATTCCTCGCACAATCCGCGTTTTCGCACCGAAATGATTCGCGCAAAAACTGCGGTAGAGCACATTAGTGCAAGCGAGGTGCGACACAGACTTGCCGCAGGAGAATCCATCGAAGATATCGTTCACCCCAACGTCGAGCACCTCATCTATGCTCGTTTTATCGAAAACGGAGGAAAGTGATATGAATTTTAAAAACATACGTCGCGGTTTTTCGCGCGCAACTTTGATTGCGGCAGGCATCGGTGCTCTGATAGGTCTGCTTTTGATTGCTATTCCCGTTGGCTTTTTGATCGACCTTGTCTTTTTTATTATGGGCATTGCAACCATTGTGGTTAGCTTGCCAGCACTCTTTTCCTTGCTTCCGCTCCGACACACCAGGGTGGGGCGCGTAAGCCTTGTAAGCACCGCGTTTATGGTTTTTGCAGGCTTTTTGATGATCTTTTGGCATAGCAGTGCTTTGCTGATTGTGGTGGGTGTTGTTATGATTGCACAGCCCATTCTTTCTATTCTCAGCACCACCGACCGCAAAGAACGCCTCAAGACCGAACTGCCCAAGCTGATTATTGGTGCCGTTCTCATTTTGCTCGGTCCTGCCAATGCCGTTGAAATTTTGTTTGATATTGCAGGCGTTGGTCTTATCGTTCTCAGCGTTCTTTACGTGATTTGGTCCTATAAACTCGTAAAAAAGAGCCAGCATGTTATTGGAAACCGCATTTTTGTGGATGAAGACGGCAATGGCACAATCGATGCGATTTACGTTGATACTGATGGTAACGGCAAAGCCGATACCGCAACCAATTATCGGGAGAAAAAATGAACAAATATAAAAAATTAGCCTCTAACACCGTTATCCTCGGTATTGGAACATTTGGCTCAAAATTGCTCGTCTTTTTATTGATGCCGCTCTATACGGCGTGGTTGACCACCGCCGAATTTGGAGCCGCAGAAATGATTACGGGCATTGCCAATTTCCTCATTCCCATAGCGTGTGTCGGTATTAGCACAGGCATATTCCGTTTTGCGGCGGAAAGAGAAGCTGACCAAAAAAAGGTCTTTTCCTCGTCGGTAGCCCTGCTTGGGTTGGGACTTGGCGGCTTTTTGCTCCTCTCACCGCTTCTTTTCCTAATTCCGTATTGCAGACCGTATGTGTGGCTTGTGGTTCTTTACGTGCTTTTTGCCGACCTGCAAGCGGTTTGCGCACAATATCTGCGTGCCATCGACCGCACCGCGCTTTTTGCAGGGCAGGGCATCCTCAATACAGCCCTGACGATTGCTTGTAATGTGCTCTTCTTGTTTGTCTTCCAAATGGGCGTGGAAGGGTATATCCTCTCGGTTATCGTTGGCAACCTTTTAACTACCATCTTTATCATTTGCCGTGCAAAGCTTTGGCAGGTGTTCTCCTTTGCCAATGTCGACCGCAAGTTGATGAAGCATCTATTGCTTTTCAGCTTGCCCATGATTCCCACTACGCTTTGTTGGCTCATTACCGACCTCTCCGACCGTGCAATGGTTACCTATTTTTGGGGCGAGAGTGTCAACGGTGTGTATGCGGCGGCATATAAAATCCCCACCATTGTCAACCTTGTTGCAGGCATCTTTTTGCAGGCGTGGCAGTTTTCTGCCGTAAATGAAGAAGAGGATGCACAGGCTTGCTCGCAATTTTATTCTCGCGTGTGGGAAGCATTTTTGTCTGTTATTATGATTGGAAGTGCAGGACTCATTTTGTTCTCGCGTTTCCTTACAAAACTTCTTTTGAACGTGACATTCTTTGATGCGTGGAAGTTTATGCCCACTCTTTTGTGTGCAGTGGCGCTCGAAACGCTTGTTTCTTTCCTTGCAAGCATTTACCTTGTGCGCAAAAAGAGCAGTCACTCTTTTGTAACAGCCCTCGTGGGGGCGATTTCCAATATCGCACTCAACTTGTGGCTCATCCCCATCATCGGGGCACTTGGAGCGGCAATTGCAACCCTTGCAAGCTATGCCATTGTGCTTGTTTTGAGAATGTTTGATACTCAGCGTATGATCCCTTTCAAGCTTTGCTTGCCTCGCCTTTGCATCAGTACGGGAATCCTTTTTGGAGCGGCAGCAATCACAACACTTGACCCTGCAGGTCGCATTTTGTGGACACTGTTGTGCGTTTTTGCTATTTGTGCCCTCAACGCGCCGGCACTCCTCAAAGGTCTGCGTGCGATTGTTGCAAAGAGAATGAAATGAAATCTATTTTGAAAAGGCGACATAGGTCGCCTTTTCTTGTTGCTGTCAACTTTCTTAGCGCGCGGGGTCTTGGTGGGTCTCGCTGCGGCTCGGTCACGCTCACGTTCTGACAGTCCACTGGACTGTCATTCATTCCGCTCGCGCCGCTTCGCTACCCACGCGCTCGCGGTAGCAAGAAGCGAATGCCTATCGGCGTCGCGCCGACTGTCTATTAGTGGGCAAAAAAATATTTTTATAGACCCTTTGTTAGAGAGTTCTTGAAAGGGGTGTGGGGAAAACATAATATTTCGCTTGCGAAATATTATCGTAGCAACGGAACGTTGCGATGTTCTTCTCAAGAAGTTTTCCCCACAAATATTTTCCACTAATATATTGACAATCTCAATTTTTTGTGATACAATAACTTGAAACACAATGAAAAAGAGGAGTACGCAGTTTTTTTGCGCGCAGAGAGAGGGCGGTTGGTGCAAGCCCTTGGCAAGAGTTGCGGAAGTAGCTTTGGAGTGGTGTCGGGGAAGAGAAGCACAGTTGCTTCTTGCGTAGTCGACAACGGATACCGCCGTTACAGGTTAAGAGTGTGCATCTTTGTGCCTTTTTGGTATGAATGCAAAATCAGGTGGTACCGCGTGCTTCCACGTCCTGATGATGGACGGGGAGGCTTTTTCTTTTGTCAAAAATAATTTGGATATAAATTTCAGGAGGTCTGTTAAAATGGATCAGTACAACGAACTGCCAAAAACATACGCGCCGTCGGAGTTTGAGGACAGAATTTATCAAGAGTGGTGCGAAAAGGGCTACTTTACACCCGACGTTACCAACGATGCGGAGCACTTCTCCGTAGTTATTCCGCCCCCCAACGTAACGGGTCAGCTGCACATGGGTCACGCACTCGACGAGACCCTGCAAGACATTCTCGTTCGTTACAAGAGAATGCAAGGCTTTAATACACTTTGGGTTCCCGGAACCGACCACGCAGGCATTGCAACGCAAATCAAGGTTGAAGAAAGACTTCGCGTAGAAGAAGGTCTTTCCCGTTATGACCTTGGCCGTGAGAAGTTTTTGGAAAGAGTTTGGGAATGGAAGGATAAATACGAAGCGCGCATCACCGGTCAGCTCAAAAAGCTGGGTGCATCCTGCGACTGGACCCGTCAACGCTTCACCTTTGACGAGGGATGCTCTCGCGCTGTTCGCGAAGTATTCGTAAACCTTTACGAAAAAGGACTTATCTATCGCGGTAACCGCATTATCAACTGGTGTCCCAAATGTATCACTGCTCTCTCTGATGCGGAAGTTGAATATTCCGAGCAAAACGGCTTCTTCTGGCACATCAAATATCCCATTGTGGGTGAGGATGGCTACGTAGAGGTTGCTACCACTCGTCCCGAAACCATGTTTGGTGATACAGCCGTTGCGGTTAACCCCAACGACGAGAACACCAAGCACCTCATCGGCAAAACTCTCATTCTGCCTATGACGGGTAGAGAAATTCCCGTTATTGCCGATGATTACGTAGAAATCGGCTTTGGTACCGGTTGCGTAAAGATCACCCCTGCACACGACCCCAACGACTTCCTCGTTGGTCAACGTCACAACCTGCCTGTACTTAAGGTTATGAACGATGATGCCACCATCAACGTTCACGGCGGCAAGTATTGCGGCATGGATCGTTACGAGGCTCGTAAGGCGCTCGTTACCGACCTTGAAGCAGAGGGTTACCTCGTCAAGACCGAGCCTCACGACCACAACGTCGGCGTCTGCTACCGCTGTGGAACTACCGTTGAGCCTATGACGAGCGATCAGTGGTTCGTTAAGATGAAGCCTCTTGCCGAGCCCGCTATGGAAGTTGTTAAGGACGGAACAATAAAGTTCATTCCCGACAGATTTAGTGTAAACTATCTCCATTGGATGGAAAATATACATGACTGGTGTATCTCTCGTCAGCTTTGGTGGGGTCACAGAATTCCCGCTTACTATTGCGATAAGTGCGG
>JAFYRH010000041.1 GCA_017559555.1 Clostridia bacterium | reverse complement strand
TGCGGTTGTCAGAGCCGTGACGTGACCGAGTCGCAACGAGAATCTCCCTCCCGAAAACGAACATCTGCGGTACCGTCACAAAGGCGGGCGATTCGTGAATCGCCCCTACAGTGAAGATTAAAAAATGCGGTAGGGGACGGCGCCTCGACGTCCCGAAAAACGAACGATTATTGTATGCAAAACGGGAGGCGAAACGCCTCCCCTACGAAAAACGATAAAATCCATTTGTAAGGACCGACGTAGCGAAGCGGCGCGAGCGTAATGAATGACAGTCCGGTGGACTGTCAGAACGTCAAGTTGCCAACGGCAACTTTTGTGACACGAGTCGAAGCGAGACCCTCGGCGGTCCGCAGAATGGATATAATGCAGAGGAAAAGACTCTTTGTGAAAGGAGGTCAACACCTTGCAAAAAGAGAGAAAGTTAAAGTTTTCCACAACGCAAACCATTTTGCTCAGCTTTTTGGGCGTGATTTTGATTGGTAGCATTCTTTTAGCATTGCCCATCAGTTCGGCAACGGGGAAGAGTGTTTCCTACCTCGATGCGCTCTTTACGGCAACCACGTCGGTGTGTGTTACGGGACTTGTAACACTTCCCACGGTTTCTACTTGGAGCTTGTTTGGGCAAATCGTCATCTTGGTTCTTATTCAAGTTGGCGGTCTTGGGTTTATTGCCATTGTTTCGGGGGTGATGATTCTCCTGACGCGTCGAATGGGTATCGGTCACAAGCTGCTCATTCAAGATGCCTTTAATCTCAACACCATGGAGGGGCTTTCCAAGTTCATTCGCAACGTTCTTTTGGGAACACTCTTTATCGAGGCTCTTGGCGCAGCGCTGTGTATGATTGTTTTTGTTCCGCAATTTGGCGAGCGCGGCATTTGGATTTCGGTCTTTCATTCCGTTTCCGCTTTCTGCAATGCCGGTATTGATATTTTTGCAGAGAACAGCCTTTGCGACTACGCCACCAATCCGCTTATCAACGGTGTGACCTCTGTGCTCATTATTTTGGGTGGCATCGGTTACATTGTTTGGTGGGATGTGTTGCGCGTGTTGCGGAGCGGTGCTATCAAAAAAGGACATTTTTGGTGTCACTTGACGCTCCACAGTAAAATTGCCATTACCACCTCCGCCATTCTCATTTTTGGCGGCGGACTTCTCATCCTCATTTGTGAATTCAACAACCCCGCCACCATTGGCGAGTTGTCTTTCTTTGATAAAATGCAAGTTTCTCTCTTCCAATCCGTCACCACGCGCACCGCGGGCTTTGCAAGCGTTCCGCAGGAAAATCTCTGCGATACGACCTCTGTCATTTCGATGGCGATGATGCTTGTGGGCGGTTCTCCCGTAGGAACCGCGGGCGGTCTCAAAACAGTTACGGTTGCCGTTCTCTTGTGTTCGGCATTTGCCACCATTCGCAATAAAAAAGATGCCACGCTTTTTGCCAGACGTATCTCCTACGACTCTATTCGCCGTGCGGTTGCGGTAGTGGTCGCTTTTGGTTGCATTGCTCTTGTAAGCACCACTTTGTTGGCGGCGGCAACGGGGGCAAATCTTTTGGACGTTGCTTATGAATCGGTCAGCGCCATTGCGACGGTTGGACTTTCCCGCGGCTTTACGGGTAGTCTCAACGCGTGGGGCAAGCTGATTGTCATTGTTACCATGTATTTGGGTCGTGTCGGCCCCATCTCCTTGGCGGTTGCTCTCGGTAGCCAAAACGAAAGTCAAAACGTTATCTCCGAGCCCGAAGAGGACATCAGTATTGGTTAACAGAAAGGAGATCATTATGAGAAAAAAGAAAACATACGCGGTGTTTGGTCTTGGCCGTTACGGTCAAGCAGTCGCAAACCAATTGGTTGAGGGCGGCATGGAGGTTCTTGCGGTTGACATCGACCAAAGAATCGTTAACGATATGGCGGCAGTTCTTCCTATTTGTAAATGTGCCGACGTAACCGACCCCGAGGTCATTGCACGTCTCGGTGTTGCCGATATTGACACCGTTATTATTTGTATGGCAAGCAATCTCGAAGCAAGCGTTATGGCGGTAACCCTTTGCAAAGAGGCAGGCGTGAAGCACGTTGTTGCAAAGTGTGCCAACACAATGCATCAAAAGATCCTTTTGCGCGTAGGTGCGGATGAGGTCGTGTTCCCCGAGCACGAGTCGGGCGTGCGCCTTGCCAAAAACCTGCTTTCTTCCGGCTTTATCGATATGATATCGCTCTCTAAAGATACTTCCATTGTCGAAATCGATATCAAGCCCGAGTGGGTAGGGAAGAACTTGATTGAATTGAACCTGCGCAAAAAGCATGGCTTTAACATTGTTGCCATTCGCGAAGGCAAAAAGGTAACGGTGGATCTTGACCCCGAAGAGCCGTTGGCAAAGAATATTACTCTGATCGTTCTTGCAAACACAGCAAAGCTTGCAAAGTTCAAATAAGCCCTTGGGGCATTTTTAAAAAATGTTGCAATTTTCCAAAATGTATGATATAATATAATTAGGATTTATCCAATCCACATCCGAAAGGAGAAAAACAATGAAAAAACGTTTTATGATTGCTTTTTGTTGCTTGGTGCTTTTGCTCCAACTGCTCCCCATCCTGCCCATGGCAGAAGCCGCAGGCGCAGAGAGTGTTGACAAGGGAACTGTTGCACAAGACCTTTACTACTGCCGCACAGAGCTTTCCAAATTGCCCAACGGTCAAAAGCTTGTTGCTGTTTACGATAGAATCGTAGCAGGTGTTCGGGAAAGTGCTGCCGAAATCGAAATCGGACTTTCGCAAGAAGAATTCAAATTGGTTTTGGATTCTACGCGCCGTGACCACACCGAGCTGTTTTGGATGGGTAGCACATACAGCATGATGCCCTCCGCTTACGACGAAACATTTATTGAGACTATGCAACCCACCTACACCATGAGCGGCGCACAGCTTGCCGATGCAAAGGTTGCGTTCGAGCAAGCGGTTACACGCTTCCTCTCCCGTCTGACTCCCGGTATGAGCGAGTACGAGATGGAAAAAGCCCTGCACGATATGCTTGCGGCAAACGTAGAGTATGTCTCCTCTACCAACGCGCACAACGCTTACGGTGCATTGGTTGAGGGCAAGTCTGTTTGTGAGGGCTATGCCGAGTCTTTGCAATATCTTTTGCAACGTGTTGGCATTCAAGCCATCGAGGTCTTTGGTTACGGCATTACCGATCTTGAAACCGGCGCGGGTGAGAACCACGCGTGGAACATTGTTCGCATTGACGGACAATACTACCTGACCGACCTGACTTGGGATGACCAAAAAACCAGCATTTCCTACGTATACTTTAATCAAACATCCGCTCACTTCGATCAAGACCACAACGAGTGGATCGTTGGCTACGAAAACGGTGACTATTGGAACGGCGGCTTCGATCTGCCCGAGTGCACCGCTACCGCGGAAAACTACTACATCAAAAACGGCTTACTCGTAACTACCTACACGGTAGAATCGATTGCAAATCTGCTCAAGGCGAACGGTCTTTCCGTTACACTGTATTTGAATACCGACGTAGATGCTTTCTTGGAGTGGTACGGTGATAACTATCAAGACATTCTGTTTGCGGCAACCGGTGTTTACAGTGGCTATAAGGGCTATTACACGGCTTTTGCAAGAGGCGAGATCAACCTCAACATTGAGGGCTGCGGCCACACCCAAACAACACTTGTAGAAGCAAAGGCAGCTACCTGCGATGAGGACGGTAACACCGCATACTACGTTTGCAATAACGAATCCTGCAAAAAGTGGTTCAGCGATGCAGAGGCGGAATACGAGATCCTCAGCCATGAGACTGTAAAGCTTTATTCTATTGGACACGATTGGTCTGTTCGCAACACCACCGACGAGTCGACCCTTGTCAGCCGTGCAACCAACTGTCAAGAGTATGATACATATTGGTACGTTTGCGCAACCTGCCGTGAGATGAGTGATACCTACACTTTTACCACCAATGCAGGTGCACACGTCGATGCCGACGAGGACGGTGTTTGCGACCTTTGCAACGACGGCGAGACTCCTTTTGACGTAGAGGGCATTCTTGATTTTCTGCTTGCAAATCCCCTCATCCTTGGCGGTGGTGGTGGCAGTATTCTGCTCGTGATCATTGTCTTGGTTGTTAAAAAGATTAGAGAAGGTTGATTTGAACCGATTTTTACATATTTTATAAGATTTTACTCAAGACCGTCGCATGGCAATGGCTGTGCGACGGTCTTTTTGTGCGCTTTGGAATGGGGGAGGGGAGGGGGAAAGAGTCGAAAAAATCGGTTTTTGTCGTTTTGACGAATTTTGCCTTTTGTCGAACAAGGTAAAAATATAAAAAAATGAAAAATTTTACAAAAACCCCTTGACAAATGACAAAAAAGGTGATAAAATAGTAAACTGCATTATAATCGCTCGTATTGTGGGGTCTTTGGTGAAAG
>JAFYRH010000364.1 GCA_017559555.1 Clostridia bacterium | reverse complement strand
TGTTAACCTCACCGAAGCCGATAAATCCTATTCTAGACATATTTTTCCCTTTCAAAATTGTTTTTCAGACAACGCCACGGCCCACTTTGTCAAAAGTTTTCGCCCACCTTTTCCAAAAGGTGGCGCAGTGGAGGCTGCGCAAGCCTCCTCGTTGCCCGCAGGCAACGAAATCACTTTATCCCTCCATAAGCGCCCGAGAGGGGTTTGTTTTCTTCGAAAACGGTGGAAACCACAAGTGGGGTTTCCCCTTATAAAGTAGCATATCCCGACGGCATTATATGGCTACGCGCAGAAACAAACGGCACTTCATTTCGTGTGTCATCCTGAGCGGAGTGCAACGAAGTCGAACTCTTGCGGGTCGAACGCAGTGAGCGAGCAAGAGCGCGAGGCGTTAGCCGATGCGGGATCTACAAACGAATTCGATCTGTCTTACCAAAGTAAATGTAACATCTGCGTTGGCAAGGTACATCAGATTTTTTAGTAGATCCCTGCGTCGCAAGCTCCTTGGTTTTGCTCCATTCGTACCTCATTTCGCAAAACTTCGACTCCACTCCGTTTCGCTCAGAATGACACATAGCCATACGCCCGGTCGGGGCAAGAGGCAACGCCTACCGCCGCACAACCCCGATCGGTCGGACCGGCAATCGCCGCTCCGTTCTTTTTTGGTTTGACGGTTGACAATCCTTGAAAAATATGGTATGATAAAATTTGCGAAGAATTTTAATTTTGACTTGATTCGGAGGCATTTACCGTGATCACCTTAGAAACAGTATATCAGGCGGCGGAAACACTCAAAGCCGTTGCCAGAAAGACCGATTTGATCTATGCTCCCAAGCTTTCCACCGATCATTCGCTCTTTCTCAAAACCGAAAATTTGCAGCTCACCGGCAGCTTTAAGCTCCGCGGCGCTTATTACAAAATCAGTCAGCTCACCGAGGAACAGCGCAAGTGCGGCATCATTGCCTGCAGTGCGGGCAACCACGCGCAGGGCGTTGCTCTCGCCGCTTCCCGTATGGGCATCAAGAGCGTGGTCTGTATGCCCGACGGCGCGCCCATTAGTAAGGTAGAAGCCACCCGTGCCCTCGGTGCGGAGGTCTGTCTTGTTCCCGGCACCTATGACGATGCCTACGAGCACGCCTGCAAGCTCCAAAAGGAAACCGGCGCAACCTTTATCCACCCCTTCAACGACGACGACGTCATTGCCGGTCAGGGTACCATCGCACTTGAAATTCTCGAGCAGCTCCCCGACGTGGACGCCATTCTCGTTCCCATTGGCGGCGGCGGACTCATCTCCGGCGTTGCCTACGCCGCAAAGCAGCTTCGCCCCGACATCAAGATTTACGGCGTTGAGGCAGAGGGTGCGGCAAGCATGTTCCAGAGCCGCCGTGCGGGAGAGATCGTCACGCTCGATCGCGTTTCCACCGTTGCCGACGGCATTGCCGTCAAGCGCATTGGCAACACCACCTTTGATATGATTGAAAAATACGTGGACGACGTCGTTACCGTCAGCGAGGACGAAATTGCCACCGCCATCCTCTCGCTCATCGAAAAGCAAAAGCTCATCTCCGAGGGCGCGGGCGCGGTTGGCGTTGCGGCTTCCCTGTTTGGAAAGCTCCCCTTGGCGGGCAAAAAGGTCGTTGCCATCGTATCGGGCGGCAACATCGACGTTACCATCCTTTCCCGTATCATCACGCGCGGACTCATCAAGAGCGGACGTCAGGTATCGATGCAGATCGAGCTGGATGACCGTCCCGGTCAGCTCACCGCCATCACGGGCATTATCTCCAAGTGCGGTGTCAACATTCTCTCGGTTTACCACGAGCGTCTGGACGCCAAAATGCCCATCTCCCGTTGCTTCCTCCGCGTCACGCTCGAAACCCGCGACTTTGCGCAGATCGAAGAAATTTCCAACGCCCTTACCGAAGCAGGCTTTTATAACATTCACTAAAAAAGAGAGGATATCAATATGAAAAAGCAGATCATCACCGAAAACGCCCCCAAGGCAATCGGACCCTACTCGCAGGGCGTTTGCATTGGAAACACCGTTTACGTATCGGGACAAATTCCCGTTGACCCCAAGACCGGCATGATGGCAGACACCATCGAGGAGCAGGCACATCAGGTGTTTAAAAACCTTGCAGGCATTCTTGCAGAGGAAGGACTCACCTTCCAAAACGTCGTCAAGACCGCGGTCTTCCTCGACGACCTCTCCAACTTTGCC
>JAFYRH010000363.1 GCA_017559555.1 Clostridia bacterium | reverse complement strand
CCATTTTCACAGCCTCGGCAAGTCCGTTTGCAATTTGTCTTTTGGGAAGCGTGGAAAGTACGTCAGGATCGATAATAACAGCCTTTGGCTGATAGAATGCACCGACAATATTCTTGACACCGCCAAAATTGACGGCAACCTTACCACCGATAGAAGAATCGACCTGCGAAAGCACGGTAGTGGGAATGTTATAAAAATCAATGCCGCGCATAAAAGTGGATGCCGCAAAGCCGGATAGATCTCCCGCAACACCGCCACCAACGGCAACTACGCAATCGGTACGTCCAAATCCGTTTTGTAACATGGCATCAAGAAGAAATTCAAGCGTTGTAAGGCTTTTGCTTCCCTCTCCCTTGGGAACAGTTATAATGTGTGCTTCATAGCATTGTGCGGCAACACGACGGGCATAATCGGCAGGAACACCGCTATCGGTTACCACAAGCACCTTACGGTCAAGAGAGAGCAATTCTCCTGCGCGGTCAATCGCACCGCGCTCAATATAAATTGGATATCCGCCCGTGGGCAAATTCAAATGGAGTTCCATTGTTCCCTCTCCTTTCGGTTTAAAGTATCGTAAAATTATTTCTTTTCGTTAAAATAGGTGCCTGCAAGCTTGAGACGGTCACAGAAGAGTCCAAGCTCACGCATCATCCATTCACCGGCTTCGGTGTAAACGTCGCCCTCAGCCTCTACGTAGAAATAGTATTGCCACAAAAAGTCTTTCATGGGGCGAGAGCGCAAGGTGCGCATATTGAAACCGCATCTACCGATGATATCTACCGCCTTGGCAAGTGCGCCTGCCTCGTGCTTTACGGTAAAGAGCAAAATGAAGTGCTCGCCCATACGTTTTGAGTGGCGACGGTTTTCGATGCGAGAAAATGCCGCAAAGCGTGTGGTATTGTTACGGCTTGCGTTGATGTTGCGTGCCAAAACTTCGAGCCCAAATACTTCTGCCGCTTCCTCGCTTGCGATGGCGGCAACGGTTTTATCTTGCTTTTCCGCTACGTATTTTGCGGCAAGCGCGGTGTTGGAATACTCTGCAGTAGCCCAAGCATTGCCTCTAATATATTCGGCACACTGTGCGAGTGCTTGCGGATGACTAACCACCTCGCGAACATCCTCGATACGTGTTCCGGGAAGTGCCAACAAATCGTGCGACACGGCAAGATCCATCATTTCACTCACATAGAGAGAACCGGAGAACATCAGGTCTGTTACCTGACCCACTTCCCCATTGTAGCTGTTTTCAACCGGCAAAACAGCGGCATCACACTCACCGTTTTCGACCGCGCAATAGGCAGAAGCAAAATCGTCGTAGGGTATGCGTATAGAACCGGGAAACATTTTTCCTGCGGCAATGTGCGCAAAGGCACCTTCCGTTCCGCAGTAAGCTACACGCATCCCCTCCAAGAGTCTGCTCTGATATGCACGGGAAACTGCCATATTATTTCGTATGAAATTTACGTAATATTCGCGCAAGGTTTCATCTTCTACAAGCTTTGCGTTGGCTTGTACTACTTGCTCTTCGCGTGCGGCATCCAAAATGGGGAGTGCATGCTCCTTTTTATAAACGGCAATCTCCTCGGCGGCGCGCATACGGCGAACGAACAACTCTGCCATTTGGGCATCGATTTCGTTGATTTCGCCTCTCGCTTTTGCCAAGAGATCTTCACGTTGGTTCTTTTCAGACATTTTTATTTCTCCGTCAGATAGGATTGTGCCAGAGCCTTGAAGGCAGGCAAGGATTTTTGAATTTGCTCGGTGGTAACGCAATAGGAAATGCGCACGTAGCCTGGGCAGCCAAAGCTATCACTTGCAACCAGCAAAAGTTCATACTCTTTTGCCCTTTCGCAAAATGCGGTTGCATTCTCTTCAAGCGCCTTAACAAAGAGATAGAAGGCTCCATCGGGCTTGACCACCTCATAGCCATACGAGGTCAGCGCCTCGGAAAGCAAGGTGCGATTGGTATCGTAAACAGAGATATCAGCGGTTTTGCCGATAACCTCGGGAATCATATATTGGAAGAGTGCCGGTGCACAAACAAAGCCAAGTGCTCTGCCCGCCCCGCAAACTGCCTGATAAACGGCAATAGCATCTGTTGCATCGGGATTGACAAGAATGTAACCGATGCGCTCACCGGGTAATGAAAGAGATTTACTGAAAGAATAGCAAATCAAGGTGTTTGCATAATAATGCGGCAAATACGGTACCTCTACGTCACCGTAAACGAGCTCGCGGTAGGGCTCGTCGGCAATGAGATAAATGGGGTTGCCATTCTTTTGAGAAGCCTCCCGCAGAAGTTGCGCAAGTCCCTCTATACTCTCTTTTGTCATAACCGCACCTGTGGGATTGTTGGGCGAGTTAACGATGATAGCGCGTGTTCTCGGTGTAATTGCCGCTTTGATTGCCTCAAGATCGGGTTGGAAGGTCTTTGTATTACACAAAACAGGAACGGCAACCGCACCGTTGCGTTCAACAAACACACGGTATTCCGGGAAGAAGGGGGCGAGCAAAATAACCTCATCACGGGCCTCGGTAAGTGCGGTAAGAGAAATGGTCAAGGATGCCGCAGCGCCGACGGTCAAGTAGATCAAATTGGGATCTGCTTTGGCACCGTGAGTAGTGTTGATATAATCGGCAATCGCGCCTCTTACACCTGCATCGCCTTGCGCGCTGGTGTAGCCGTGCAAAGAGACTGCATCACGCTCGGCAATCAGCTTTGTCAAGGTATCATTGACGATGGCAGGAGACGGAACGCTCGGGTTGCCGATGCTAAAATCAAAAACGTTTTCGGCACCGATTTCCGCTTTTCTCTTCTTGCCGTATTCAAACAATTCGCGAATGACCGAGCGACAAGCGCCAAGTCCTCTCATTTTTTCGTTTACCATAATTTCCTCGCTTTGTATAAGAGACTAAATGGGTATAGTTAAATATATTATACTCGCGTGCGAAGAAGATGTCAAGTAAATTCGGCAAAAAAACAGCAAAAAAAGCCCCCTTTTGGAGAGCTTTTTTGCTTATAATTGCTGTTAAATCGTTTTGCCGCTATTGAGGAATTGCTTCAAATGTTCGTTTTCGGGATTATCGAAAATCTCCTCGGGAGTACCCTGCGCCTCAATAATACCGTCGCGCATATAGATCACGCGGTCGGAAACGTTGCGTGCGAATTCCATTTCGTGGGTAACGATTACCATCGTCTTCCCTGTCGTTTTCAAATCCTTGATAACACGCAAAACCTCCACGGTAAGCTCGGGGTCGAGCGCAGAGGTCGGTTCATCAAAGCAGAGAATGTCGGGTTCGAGAGCCAGCGCACGGGCGATGGAAACACGTTGCTGTTGTCCGCCCGAAAGTTGGAACGGATAGGCATCGAGTTTATCCGAAAGCCCTACGTTGGCAATCAAATTTTTTGCCTTTTCTTCGAGCTCTTGCTTGTTCCCTTTTTTGAGGAGCTTTGGCGCAAGCATTACGTTTTTGAGCACCGTGTATTGCGGAAAAAGGTTGAAAGATTGGAATACCAAGCCAAAATGCAAGCGTTTTTCGCGCAATTGCGCATCCTTGATTTTTCCTTTTTTGAGCTCTTCACCATTAAAAAGTTCTTCGCCTGCCACAGATATTGTTCCCTTGTCGGCAAGCTCCAAAAAGTTCAAGCAACGCAAAAGTGTTGTTTTACCGCTTCCCGATGAACCGATAATCGTTAAAATTTCACCGTGTCCAAGTGTAAAATCTACACCCTTGAGTACGTTAACGTTTCCAAAGCTCTTACAAAGACCGCGCACTTCTAAATATTTGTTATCTTCCATACGCGCCTCCTTATGTGACCTCGTAGTAGCAAACCTTCTTTTCCAACAAATGGAACAGAAGTGTCAAAATGCCGCTGAAAGCGAGATAGAACGCACCAGCATAGAAAAGGGGCGACAAAACCGCATATTTGTTGACCTTTTCATACGCCACCAAAATAATTTCGGTAATACTGAGTGCTCTTGCAAGGGCGGTATCTTTAACAAGTGTGATGACCTCGTTGCTCATAGGTGCCATGATCTTGCGGATAACTTGCATGAGTATGACGTGGAAGAAAATTTGCAGCTTTGTCATACCGAGAACCTGCCCTGCCTCGCGTTGTCCCTTGGGGATATTTTTGATTCCACCCTCAAAAATGACAGCGAAATAGCACGCATAGTTGACCGAAAAAGCAAACAGTACAAAGATAAATTGCAAATCTGCCATTTTATCCAAATTCAGCATTGCGGCAAAATCCTTGTTCGGAATTTTGAGGAGTACCGACGGAATAAAGGTAACGATAACACATTGCAAAAGCAAGGGTGTGCCACGTACAACCCAAATAATGCCCTTCATCAACCACGACAACGGCTTAAACTTGGACATAGAGCAAAAGCAGAACAAAAGCCCCAACGGGATTGCAATAACCAATGTAAGTGCAAAGAGCTTCAGCGTCATGCCGAAGCCCATGCACAGGTCATACATAACTGACCAAAAATTCATAAAATTTGATATCCTTCTTAAAGCAATTTTGTGTTGAAATTATTCAACGGGCTTTACAAGCTCTTCGCCTGCGGAGCCTTTTTCTGCGATGATAACTGCATCAGCGGTGTTCTTGAAGAATTCTTCCTTGTTAGCACCGTACTTGGATGCATCTGCCTTTTTAACAACTGCAACTTGCTTGTTTGCAAGGTAAGGAACAGAAATTTCCATAGCAGCAAGACGTTCATCGGTAATGGTCATACCGTTCCAAACGAGGTCGATAGAACCGTTTTCGAGAAGTGCTTCCTTTTCATTCCATTCGATTACGATGAATTCTACTGCAACTTCTGCATTGTACTTTTCGTTGAGGTAAGCAACAACCGCTTTGGCGAGGTCGATGTCAAAGCCGATGAGCTCTGCACCTTCACCGTCACCGTCGGTGTACGCAATAGGAGCAAAGAGAGTGTAACCGATGATAAGCTTCTTTGCTTCGACAACCTTGTTCCAAGATTCGTCGGTTGCTTCTGCATTGGGGTTAGTGGTATCAGCCTTTACAAGAAGTTCGCTTGTAAGACCGTAAGTTTCGGCAACAGTCTTGTAGTTGCCGTCAACCATAGCGATCATAGCTTCGTTGATTTTGCCGATGAGAGCAGCATTGCCCTTCTTTGCAGCAATACCGTATTGTTCTTCTGCAAGAACAACGCCGGAAAGAACTTGATAATCCTTGAAGGTGTCAACACTATTCATATAATAACCTGCCATAACGGAGTCGATAACAGCGATATCGGCATCACCCTTAACAAGACCGTTAAGAGCGTCGAGCTGAGAACCAACAGAAAGAAGTTCTTTACCGAAATTGAGACCGTTGTCTTCGTCGGGTTGCTTGCAAGAAGCAAATGTAGCGATGCAACCAAGCATCATAATGAGTGCGAGAGCGAGAGAAATAATCTTTTTCATGATTTGTGTCTCCTTATGTGAGAATTTTTTGCGTTCAGTTTAGCGCTTTATCATTTTACCACGCTAAAGTGCCGTTGTCAAGAGGTTTTTCAAAATTTTTTCGTTTTTTTCAAAAAAAATGGGAGAAACACATCCAAAATGCGTCTCTCCCATCATTTTTAATTATCCAAAATACTTTTTGAGATATCTACCCGTGTGAGATGCCTCAACCTCGGCAATTTCTTCGGGTGTTCCCGTAGCGATTACAGTTCCGCCACCGTCACCACCCTCGGGACCGAGATCGATAACGTGGTCGGCACATTTAATAACGTCAAGATTGTGCTCAATGACGATAACCGTGTTTCCTGCGTCGCATAAGCGTTGCAGAACCTCAAGCAGTTTGGCAACGTCGGCAGTATGCAAGCCCGTGGTAGGCTCATCGAGAATATAAACCGTTCTGCCGGTGGCACGCTTGGAAAGGTCGGTTGAAAGCTTAACACGTTGCGCTTCGCCACCCGAAATGGTGGTTGCAGGCTGACCGATTTTGATATAACCCAAACCAACATCGTAAAGGGTTTGAAGCTTGCGGCTGATAGACGGAATGCCGTCAAAGAAGCGCACGCCCTCCTCTACTGTCATATCGAGAATTTCGAAAATGTTCTTTCCTTTATATTGCACCTCAAGCGTGTCGCGGTTGTATCGCTTGCCTTTGCAAACGTCGCAAGTAACGTAAACGTCAGGCAAAAAATGCATTTCTATCTTCTTTACACCGTCGCCCTCGCAAGCCTCACAACGACCGCCCTTT
>JAFYRH010000362.1 GCA_017559555.1 Clostridia bacterium | reverse complement strand
CTTGATTGCATCGGGGGTGAAGCGGCACTTGAGGTATCCTTGCACCGCATCGGTATGTGTTACAATATCGGGATTTTGTGCCTTTGCCAAAGCAAACGCACGTTTGAGGTCATACATAGCCCCCGTTTCATTGTTCGTCATCATCATCGAAACAAGAAAAGTGCGGTTGTTCAGGGCATCTTGATAGGCATTCCAATCCAATTCACCGCCACGGGTGGGGATGCGAACGACTTCAAAGCCGTCTTTCTCAAGGGCAAGCATGGCACTTTCTACACCGGGGTGCTCGGAGTCTGTTGTAATAATACGACCGCCACGGCGACGTTCCTTTGCATAAGCCGTGCCGAGAACTGCTAAATTGTCGGCTTCACTTCCACAGGAAGTGAAAATGATCTGTCCGGGGGAAAGTGTGCCGCGCACACCAAGCGTTGCCGCAATTTCACGGCGCGCGTCCTCAACCAATTTGCGAGCCGCCTGCCCGAGAGGGTGGAGGGAGGAGGGATTGCCGAAATGCTCCATTGCCTCACCGATTTTGGCTTTTGCCGCATCCGAGAGAGGCGTGGTTGCGCTGTTGTCGAGATAAATTTGTTTCATAAAACCTTTCAGCGGAAGGTGAAAGCGGAAATGATAGCTTCTACATCCGCGCGATTTGCTTCAAAATTTTGGGGCAGAGCAGTGTAAGTCAGGTTATAAATCATACTCTTATAACCAACAAGCACTTGCAGGTAACGGTAGGTCACACCGCCAACGGTGTATTCATATTCATATTGGAGAGCCTTGCCACCGCCAAGAGTGGTTTCTGCCTCGGAGATACGAGTGTATTGATTGCCCGAGGTGGTTTTCATCAATTCTTCGCTTTGTTCAAAGTAGGACTTTACGCTAATGCCGTCACTGGAGGGAAGATAGGAAACCACGCTCACAAAAGAGCCGTCGGGAGCGGTTGCCGCATAAATATTGTTGGTCTTGTTAGGAGACCAAGTTGAAGGAACATAAAAGAGATATTCCACCTCATCGCCCGAAGCAATTTGCATTCCTGCGGGAGCATTTGCATCGATGGGGAAGGTTTTGATAGCATCGGTGGGGGTGTATTCTTTGCCGAATGCAAAATTTTCGAGCATTTTCTTTACATCGTCCATGCAGTATGTGTAAAGATCTTCGATAGCGGTAAAGGAGAAAACGTAGAATTTGTTGTCTTTTTCGGCAATGATGTGCAAGAAGTGTGTAACCTCACCTGCAACGGTTGCCGATGCGTGATATTGACGGGCATTTGTGCCGCCAAGAACAGTAGCAACACAATCTTCTTCATAAAGATGAACCTCACCCGTTGCCATCAGCTTGGTTTGTGCGAGCAAGTTCTTTTCAAAATAATAGCCTATGCGAGAGGTGCCTTCTGCAAGAGAAGCCAATTCTGTGGCAAGAGCGTCGTCAATGGGATATTCAGCAACGCTTACGGCAGATTGTTGCATAACGTTGTAATAAGCTCCCGAAATACCGGGCATAATTTTGAGACTCCACGTTGTGGGAACGTAAAGGCGATAGGTTGCACCGTAGGCGGTAGCACTTTGCATGCCTTCGGGAACAAGTGTATCCTCTGTTGAGGCACAAGAAACTGCCAAAAGCAGGATAGCAATCAGCAAAAGCACCACAATGGCGCGTAGAATAATTCGTTTTTTCATAATGAAAACCTCTTTTTGAATAAAAACTGCATACATTGTAACACAACTTACACGAAATATCTACGCATTT
This sequence comes from Clostridia bacterium, assembly GCA_017559555.1. Lineage (GTDB taxonomy): Bacteria > Bacillota > Clostridia > Oscillospirales > CAG-272 > UMGS1865. The sequence goes on along the minus strand of JAFYRH010000362.1, from coordinate 1,176 downwards.
GTGTAAATTTTTCAAAAAGATTTCACAAAAATTATTTTTTTGCCGAAAAAAGGTTGCAAAACGAAAAAGATTGTGCTATACTGTTCCCATCAGAAAAACGAATATGCTAAATGAAGCATGCAGGAAAAGGCGAAAGCCGCCGAAGGAGTAACGCTCTCAGGTGCCGCAAGGTAGGGACTGTATGCCGATAGCACTCCGGAGAAGTCCAAATTTGGATACCGAAGGTGTAAGTCGAATCAAACGGCGAATCTCTCAGGTAAAAGGACGGAGCAAACGAACCAAAGAAGAAATCTCTTTGGCATGCGTTTATTTCCCGGAGTCAAACTAGGTTTGGCTCTTTTTGTTTTTCTGTAAGAAAAGGAGGAAATAAAAATGAACGCATTCATCCAAGCAGTCACAAAGGTCAACGACGTTATCAACGGTATCGTTTGGGGTTGGCCGGTCATCATTCTCATTCTGGGCACAGGTCTTTTGCTCAGCATCCGTACCCGTTTCTTGCAGGTTCGCAAATTCGGTAACGCGTGGGCATCTACCATTGTTCCCACAATCAAATCCATTGGCAAAAAGCAGGAAAAGAAGGCGGGAGAAAAAACAGTATCTCAATTCGAAGCATTTTCTGCAGCGATTTCCGGTACAGTCGGTACCGGTAACATCATCGGCGTTGTTGCCGCAATCCTGACAGGTGGACCCGGTGCCGTATTTTGGATGTGGGTTTCCGCATTCTTCGGTATGGTCACCAACTATTCCGAAAACGTGCTCGGACTTTACTTCCGCAAGCGCGATAAGGACGGTGAATTTTCCGGCGGTGCTTTCCATTACATCGAAAAAGGACTCGGTTGGAAGTGGCTTGGCTACGTTGCCGCTGTGTTCTGTATGCTTGCCGCAATTGGTATGAGCGGTGTACAAACCAATAAGATCTCGGGTACACTTTCCGGCTCTCTCGACCAAGTATTCAATTTTGGCGACGAAGGTATGTTCGTTGTAAAACTGCTTATCGGTGTTATCGTTGCCATTGTTGCGGCGGCAATCATTTTGGGCGGTATTAAGCGCATTGGTAAGGTTGCATCTATGCTCGTTCCGTTTATGTCTTTGCTGTTCATCGTTATGGCGCTCATTTCCACAGTTGCACATGTAGATAAACTCGGTAGCGCATTCGGTATGATCTTCGGCAACGCT
>JAFYRH010000361.1 GCA_017559555.1 Clostridia bacterium | reverse complement strand
GTATCCATATATTTTTCGTGAGGCCCATCGTCGTATGTCAGCGCTACGCGCGGACGGGTATCAACGGGTTTGCTTTCCTCTGTTGTTTCCTCTTCAGATGGAAATTCGCGGTGCGCTTCTGCCTTTAAGCATCCCGCTATCGGCAAACAAGCAATTATCAACAAAAGGCAAATGAAAATTTTTGACATCTTGAATTTATGAAAAAACATGTTGTTCCTTCCTTTTTTAAAACTGTTAATCGTCGTCTTTACGAATAGGTTGTATGCGATAGAAATCGAGTACGGGGATTAGAATCAACGCGGTAAGTCCTGCATTGAAGCCACCGTTGTAGAGGACAAATCCGCCGTGCATTGCCGCGGTGGAGGTGCAAATAATGGCGCTGACAAGTCCTGCGACCACGCCCCACTTCCAACCGTACTTGCCCGCAATGGGGCAAAGTCCCGTGGCGAATGCCAAGCCGTTGATGTATGCTTGTGTGGAAAGTGTCCACGGAATATCCAACGAGCTCACCGCGCAAATGCCACAGGTAAGCACAAACAAAATAGCATATCCCAAGGCAATGGGGGCAACGTTTTTGGGGTGCTGTCCGTCTGCCGAAAAGGTTAAAGCAGCAAAGGTAACGCCAACGGTTGGGCCGGTAAAGCCTACACCCTGCGGCAAAAATGGGAAGATTTCGGGCAATAAGAATACCAAATTAAGGTATGCCAAAATGCAAAAGCCGTAAACACCAAAGTTGATAAAGCAAACCGGCATGCCGAATTTATCGGCAAAATCGAGTCCGCGTCCCGTACATCGGAGAAGTGGGCGGTAGTTGCGGAAAGAACATCCGTTAAGCAAAAAGCCCAAAAGTTCGCAAAGCGCAAAGAGGATAATGAAGAATACGTTCATAAATCCCCAATAGATGTGCCCTACGCTTTCGTAATACTGCACATTTTCCCCAACGGTTGCCGCGGCAGGCTCAATGCCCATGGTTTTGTAAAGAAAACAATAGACAAAAATACCGAAAATTCCAAGAGCCAAGCCGGCTTTATACATATTGTAACCGCGGTGCATAGCAGTTGTTCCGGGCAAAAGGGCCGGAACCAAAAAGCCCGAGCCAACGCCAAACAAAATGGACAAAACAATGCCGATAATGTTTACATTCACGCCACCCATGTTCACATAAATACCGAGCGGATAGCAGAAAAGAAAGTCGCTGATAAAGGGCGCGAGTGCCGTGGCAAACATTGCAACGTGCAAATTTTTGCGCAAGGGATTGCGCGTTACAAAGCAATAGATAATAACGCCGATAAAGGGCGTCCACATATTGATCAGGTTCAATCCGTAAAAGCAATGCGCAATTACAAGAATGTAAGCCGCAAAGGTGGTAGACGATGCACGTGTTTTGCTGATGAGAATCAAAACATTACACGCAAGACCGCAAAGACCTGCATTAAGCAGTGTACTTGCCAAGCACCCGACCGCAAAATAGTCGGTAACCAATTTTGAGGGGCTTGTACAAATGCGGAATAGATTTTGCAAAAGGGTTGCAGTATCTGTGTTTGTCAATCGCATTGCCACGGGAACTGCGGCAAGGAAAGAAAGGCTTAAAAAGAGAGCGAAGAAAGAAAAAGCAATACCGTTCTGCTTGGCACGTTTTCCCATTAAAACATCTTGCTCTTGTTGCTTGGTTTTCATAGTCTTTCACTTCCTTTCATAAAAACAGTTTTCGTTTTATCAATTATTTTCCGGCAATGCTCATCTCGCGCACGAGTACGTCGGGAGAACCGAATACGGTTCTGCCGGGAATTCCCCAATGAACCTCGTTGCCAAGGGTGTCGATGTTTTTGATGAGTTCGAAAAAGTTTCCTGCAATCGTAAAGGATTTTACAGGCTCGGCAAGCTTGCCATCGCGAATCATAAAGCCTGCACTTTCAATAGAG
>JAFYRH010000360.1 GCA_017559555.1 Clostridia bacterium | reverse complement strand
GGTTCGAACCCACGACCTTCAGGGCCACAACCTGACGCGCTAGCCAACTGCGCTAATCCCACCATATGAAATTAAAAAGTGGCGTGCCTTGAGGGATTCGAACTCCCGACCTACTGCTTAGAAGGCAGTTGCTCTATCCGGCTGAGCTAAAGGCACATCACCGGTGCCTTTACGGTCACCTTTTGGAGCGAGTGATGGGAATCGAACCCACGCGGCCAGCTTGGAAGGCTGGAATTCTACCATTGAACTACACTCGCAAAGATGTGGTCTTACACGTACTTGAATATTATAGCACACACATTGCTTTTTGTCAATACTTTTTTTGAAAAATATTTTTGATTTTTGCAAAACTCCAATACAACACTTTTTTTCTTGACTTCGGTATTTCTTTATGGTAAAATAAATAATATCGAAAGCAAAACAAAGAGGAGAAAATAAATGTCCGAATTTTTAGCATCGTTAAATCCCATTGTCGTGTGCTTGATCGTATGCGCGGCAAAAATTGTTGAAATTACCATCCAATCTCTCAAAACCTGCATGATGGTCAAAGGGCAGAGGCTCAAAGCGGCTATGCTTGGTTTTGTGGAGTGTATGATTTGGGGACTTGTCATTTCCACCATTATCTCCACACTTGGCGATAATTTGGCTCTTTTGCTATTCTATTGTGTAGGCTATGCTACGGGACTTTTCCTCGGCTCCACCATTGAGGGAAAAATTGCGCTTGGCACGTCGAACCTGCAACTCATTGCCAACGATGAGAACACCAAGTTGATTATCACTTATCTGCGCGAAAATAAGCGTGGTTACACAATTTTCAGCGGTCAGGGCTCAACCGACAAGATGAATATGATCCTCATCGTTCTGCCGCGCAAGGATATGAAACGCGTGCTTCGCGAAATTCGCAAGCTTTGCGACAATCGTGTTTTTGTGGTGGCATCTGATGTCAGTAAATATGCCGGTGGTTACGGCTTGGTGAAGTAATTGAAAAGGAGAATTATTGATGAAATACGATTTTACATTTTACAATCCCACGCGCATTCATTTTGGTAAGGATGCTATGCAAAAGCTCCCTGAGGAGCTTGCGGCTTACGGCAAGAACGTAATGCTTCTTTACGGCAAGGGGGCCATCAAGCGCATCGGATTGTATGACGAGGTTGTTAAGGTTCTCACCGAATGCGGCAAAAACATTGTTGAGTGTGGCGGCATCAAGCCAAATCCCTCTTATTCGCAAGTCCTCGAGGGTGCACGTCTTGTGCGCGAAAATGACGTTGATCTCATTCTCGCCGTAGGCGGCGGATCGGTAGTAGACTGCGCCAAAGCCATCTCGGTAGCGGCTTATGTCGAGGGGGATGCGTGGCAGAAATATTGGGTGGATTTTGAACCCTTTAGCGGTCGCGTTGTGCCCGTGGCATCCATTTTGACGATGGTTGGAACGGGTTCCGAAATGAATGGCGGTTCTGTTATTACAAACGAAGATGTGATGATCAAAGAGGGAAGAGTATTCCCACCCGAGGTATATCCCAAGTTTTCCATTCTCAACCCCGAGTTTACCTATAGCGTTCCGCATATTCAAATGGTGAGCGGCATTTTTGATATTATTTCGCACCTGTGTGAGCAATACTTCTCGGGTGACGATGACAACGTTTCGGATTATTTGATCGAAGCCGATCTCAAGGCTGTTATTCGCAACGCACGTATTGCGAACAAGGATCCGCAAAACTACGAGGCGCGCAGTAATATTATGTGGGCATCCACCGTGGCGCTCAACCGCATCACGGGACTTTCCAAAACGCAGGACTGGGAAGTGCACGGCATCGAGCATCAGTTGGGAGCCTACACCGATTGCCCGCACGGCTTGGGACTTGCCGTCATTTCTCTGCCGTATTACCGTTATATTTACCGCTACGGTTTGCATCAGTTCGTTCGCTTTGCGAAGAACGTTTGGGAAGTTGATCCTGTAGGCAAGACCGACGAAGAAATCGCTCTTGCAGGCATTGATGCTATGGAAGCGTTCATTGAGGAAATGGGGATGCCCAAGACCTTGCGTGAGCTTGGCGCAACCGAAGAAATGCTTCCTCTCATCGCCAACTCTGTGGAAGAGGGCGGCGGATACCACACGGTGACGCATGCAGAAATTTTGGAGATTTTGAAGGCTTGCTTTTAATGAATAAAAGAAAACAACCGCCTCCTCGAGGCGGTTGTTTTTTGTTATCAAAGGTCCTTTACAAAGCAACGGCGGCGCTTGTGCTGTTCTTTTTCAAAGAACTTCCATTGTGCTTGAATTTTGGTGTTGGTCTCAAGCTGAGGGCCTGTTTCGGCATAGAGAATATGGTTCTTTGCCGTGGAATTGACAAAGTGATTGAAGATGGTGGCAATGAGGAGACTGCCTTGCAGTTCTGGCTTGATGGCAATGAGGAGCAGGTCAACTGTGTCGTTGTGGTTCATTGCGTGCAGTACCGGAATCCATCCCCAGGGGAAAAGCTTGCCGCGGCATTTGGTCAGCGCACTTGCCAAAGAGGGAACGGTTACGCCAAAGGCGACCATTTGGTCGTTTTCATCCACCACAAAGCAAGCATAATCAGGATTTACAAGGGGAATGAATTTATTGGCATATCGTTCAATTTGTTTGTCGCTTAATTCAACCGTACCGTAAAGGGGAGCGTACGCTTCGTTGACAAGCTGGAAGACCTGCTTTACGTAAGGCTTATAATCGCGGCGGTGCTTGAGTTCTGCTATATGATATTTGCCTTGGCGCTCGTTGCGAGCCGCTACACGTGCAATCATTTGTCCCTCGCGGGAATCGGGTGTGGGAACGTTGATGCGGAATTCGATCCAGTCGGTCGATTTGCCATATCCGAGGCGTTCCAGGTGCTCCTTATAATAAGGCGCATTATAATAGGTAATGAACATGCTTTGGCGGTCGAAGCCCTCAATCAGCATTCCTTCGCGGTCGAGGTCGCAAAAACCGAGAGGGCCGTGAACCTGATCGCATCCTTTTTCGCGTGCCCAATTTTCTACGGCATCAAAGAGTGCTTTGGAAACACGGGGATCGTCGATGAAGTCGACTTGTGAAAAACGCATGCGGTTATGTCCCCATTTTTCGTTTGCGCGGTGATTGAGAATAGCACCAATGCGGCCGACGATTTTGCCGTCCTCATAGGCGAGAAAGCACTTGGCTTCGCAATATTCAAATGCGGGGTTTTTGCTGGGATTCCAATCGTCCACGTCATCGTCAAAAAATCCGGGAACATAGTTCGGGTTATTCTTATAGAGCCGGTTTGGGAAATCAACAAAACGACGTCTGTCGCGTTGCGTGACTGCTTCCTTGATGATAATATTACCCATAGGTAGCTCCTTTCATAGATAGTAACCCCTATTATACAAAAAAAGTCGCAATTTGTCAATAGTTTTGGGGTATTTTGGGCGTTTTAACCAATATGCACAAAAGCTCAAAACGGGATAGACTTTTACAAAATCGAGGAATTTTTGCGTTTTTTTGTCTCATTTTCAAACAGAATTTATCTGTGCATAAAAAAGAAACATCTTGCGTTAAATTTCGACACGGGAATACTTGAAATCACAGCCGCGGTTTGCTATAATAAAAATGTCTTACACAGTATTACAGGAGGTTTACATGAGAGCCCGGACAGACGATTATAAACAACGCTACGTTGGCAAAAGCTTGCCTGCAAAATGTATAGAAAACGATCCGCTTGACGATCTTGATATAAAAGACCATTGCTTCGCGCTTTTGATCATTCACGAAGGAAGTGTGAGCCTTGAAGTAGGGGAAAGTGTGCTCAATGCTATGGCTCCTTGCTTGATTTGCCTTGATGAAACCAAAGAAGTAAAGCTGCGTCGCAAGCGCCATCTGGTATGCGATTCGATTTATTTCCATCCTTTCTTTTTGAACATCAATATGACTTTCGAACGCATCCATTCGCCCAACTATGAGGAGCTTGCCAACATACACGATCTCTTTTTGCTCAGTCCCTTTACCAGCGGACGTCGCCCCGTGTTGCCAATGCTCGACGAAAATCAAACAACCATGCGATTTTTGTTTTCTAAACTATTTTCCGAGATGAACGAGCAACCCGACTGGTACTATCCTTGCCGCAGCCGTTCTTACTTTATTGAAATCATGCTTCTTTTGGAGCGCATTTACGATTTTGTGGGAGGACGTCACGTTGAGCCTTCCGAAAAGACCGACGAATTTGAAAATCCGCACCTGCAAAAGGCGGTTGCGTTCATTGAGGCGCACTATACCGAAAACATTATTTTGCAGGATATTGTAAAGGCGGGCACGGTCAATCACTCCACGCTCACAAAGCTCTTCAAAGAGGAATTTGGACTGACGCCAATTGCTTATTTGTGGGATTATCGCATCACCGTTTCCAAAAAGCTTTTAGAGTTTACCAATCTTCCTGTTAAGGAGATTGCCACAAGGTGCGGCTTTAAGACCATTCAGCACTTCAGCCGAAAATTCGAAGAGGAGTTGGGTGTCTCACCCGCTGTTTTCCGCACGCAAGCACTGGCACGTCGAAAGGCAACTTTTAGTTAAGAGGTGAGGGAAATGAAAAGATATGTTGCTTTGCTTCTTTGTTTGATAACCGTATTTTCCATATGTTCGTGTAACATATATGAGAAGCTTCTTCCCGTTTATGTGTC
>JAFYRH010000040.1 GCA_017559555.1 Clostridia bacterium | reverse complement strand
CCTCGACGGTCCTAAAACGAAAAATTATCGTTTGTAAAAATGATGATATGATATTTCAAAAAGCGTGTAGCCGTGTTGAAATTAAACCTCTTTTATTTCAGGACCGTCGAGGACGCCGGTCCCTACAAAAGTTGTTTTACATCGCAGGGGCGATTCACACTTCACCCGAAATAAATGTCCCCCGCGTCATTCTCAAAAAAACAAGGAGACGCCCTATGAAAATTGCAAGCATTATGAATTTTGCGCGGCAGATTGACGAGCGCATGGAGAATAGCGAAAACATTCTCTTTGATGCTACGCGCCGCGAACTTGAAATGGTCAACGAGTTTGGCTTTGAAAATACCTTCCTTTTGCAATATGACGTCCTTTGCGATTCTCGCTATGCCCGGCTTTTTTGCGAGAAGGGAACCGAGCACACCGAGCTTGGCATTTGGTATGAGATCGTCGAGCCGCTCACGTCCGCTTGCGGTCTTCCTTACAAGAGCGAGCGTGGTTGGCGTTGGGATTGGCACATCGTTCCCGGTTTTTCGATGGCGTATACGCCGCAAGAGCGCGAAATGCTCATTGATGAAGCAATGCGCAAATTCCGCGAGGTGTTCGGTTATTATCCGCGCACGGTTGCAAGCTGGCTGATGGATACCCACACGGTCAACTATTTGGCAGAGCATTACAACGTAGATGCCATTGCTATCTGTCGCGACCAAACCAACACCGATGCCTACACGCTCCACGGCGGATATTTCAACCAAGCTTATTATCCCTCAAAAAAGAATATCTTTACCCCTGCACAAAGCGAGGGAGAGCAGGTGAACGTTCCCGTTTTCCGTCTGCTCGGTCCTTGCCCCATTCACAACTACGATAACAAAAAGTACCTCACCCACGCGTGGGATGCGCGCCTGCATTGCGGTTGCTTCACCATGGAGCCCGTCGGATCTGTTGGCGCTGACCCCGAAAATGTGGATTGGTTCTTTCGGACATATTACGAGAACGAAGACCTTGGCTTCTCATGGACACAAATCGGTCAGGAGAACAGCTTTGGTTACACCGACTTTTTGCCACAGCTCCGCATGCAGCTCGAAAAGCTGAAAGCACAAAAGGACGTTTCGGTTATGAAGATGTGCGATGCCGGTGCGTGGTTCAAAAAGACCTATGAGGTCACGCCTGCCACATCGGTGGTCGCGCTTGACAACTGGGACACGGGCAGTGACGCGCAATCGGTTTGGTACGACTGTCAAAGCTACTCGGCAAATCTGTTCCGTTTTCAAAACAGCATTTTCATTCGTTCGTGGCATCTCTTTGATGACCGCGTTCCCGAACACTATTTAACCGAAAAATGCACCACATTTGATGCGGTGTATGAAAACTTGCCGCTTGTGGATGCACTCTTTTGGAACGACGGTGAAAACTACAAGAGCGGTATTCAAATCGATGCCGATGCATCCGCGTTTGCGGTGGAGCGTCGAGGAGCGGATTCCTTGGCGGTCAAATGGAACGGTGGGGAAGTGGTATTCCTCTCCGATCGCATTCACATCACCTCCCCCGAGCTTCGCTTTTGGGCGGCACGCGCAAACTGTTTGAATGTGGTGAACAACACCATTCAATATAACTACAAAGGAACCCCATATACATTGGAAATCGTTGGTGCTGACGTCCAACAAAAAGCCGATTGTATTTCCATTATTCCCGCAAGCGACAATTGCGAACTCATCCCCCGCCGCGCCAAAACTGTTCAATGACATTTTTATTCTTACGACCGTTCAAAAGAAAGGTAGGAAAAAAATACCGATGATCAAGGTACAAGACTTGACAAAAATCTACAAGACAAAAAATCGCTCAAGCTGCACAGCACTTGACCGTGTTTCCTTTACTTTGCCCGATAACGGCATGGTGTTCGTGTTGGGCAAGAGCGGTAGCGGCAAATCCACGCTACTCAATCTTTTGGGTGGACTTGACGAGTTTGAAGGTGGAGAAATTTACTTCGAGGACGAACGACTTTCCAAGTTTACAAAATACGATTTTTATGATTACCGTTGCCGCCACATCGGCTTCGTTTTCCAAGATTTCCATCTCTTAGAAGAGTTGACGGTTGAAGAAAACATTGCGCTTGTGTTGGATTTGGAAAGTGCCGAGCACGGAGATTTGATTACCAACGCACTTCAAAAGGTGGGTTTGGAGCAATATGCATCCCGTTATCCGCGTGAGCTTTCGGGTGGACAAAAACAGCGCGTTGCTATGGCACGTGCTATTGTTAAAAATCCCGAGGTCATTTTGTGCGACGAACCCACGGGCAACCTCGATGCCGACAACTCCCGTCAAATTTTGAATTTGCTTAAGGAGTTCTCCCAAACCAAATTGGTTATCATTGTTTCGCATAACGTTCCCGATGCCGAGAACTATGCCGACCGCATCCTGGAACTGCGCGACGGTCAAATCATTCGCGATGACGTTCGCCGCGACGGATATTTCAATAAGTTTGAAATTGATGAAGAGGGAACCCTGACCCTGCCTTACAACAGAACGCTTTCCACCGAGCAAATCGACGATATGGTAGAAGGTATTCGCCAAGGAAAGGTCAAAAAGGTTGTGCAAAACGATGACGGGTTCCAAAAGGTTGGCGATTTGAAGTTCCGCGGTCGCCCCTACGCGCGCCGAAATTCGGGACTTTCTCTCAAAAAGACGCTATTTTTGACACGTACGATGATGAGAGGAAAGTATTCGCGCTTTTTGGTAGCGGCAATCACCGCAACGCTTATCGTTTCTTGCTTTGCCGTTTTCCAATCCTTTTTAAATTACGGGGTTAACAGTTCACTTTCCCACTCTATGATTGCAAACGAGGAGCCTGTTATGGCTTACCAAAAAGCCACTATCAGTGCCGGTACAAAAATGCTGAGTGTTGACTCCTTGATTCACATCAGCCAAGAGGATTTGGAAGCCTTTCGCGATACCGCCTATGGCGACCGTATGCACATTTTGTACGACCACGCATTGCTGATCATCCCGGAGGTGACCGATACCATAGGTATGAAGCGAAGCTTTGATGCTGTCAGCAACGTCGAAAAGTTTTATATTGGCGAAACCTACGGTGTTTTGCAAAGTGACATAGAGCTGCTCAAGCACCTCTTTGGAGAGGATATTGAAAGCCGTGTACTGGCGGGAAGCTTGGATCGTCCCAACAACGGTATTATCATCACCGACTACGTAGCAGATTCTATTCTCTACGGCAATCCCGCGCGGTATAATGATTACGAATCTATCATTGGCGTTTACTATTCCCCCACAAATAAAAAGTACGGTGTTATCGATGCCATCATCGAAACGGGCTACCATCAAAAGTACGACGACCTAAAGGCAAGAATGGATGACCTGAGAGCAAAGGGCGATAACGACGGCTTAGATGAATTGAAAAAATCGGAAGAGTTTTTGCAGTTTGCAGAATATGTACAGCTTGTTTTGGGCATTAGCTATACGTTTTCCAACGATTACATAGCAGATATGAGCTCTTCGGCAGATTTTATGGAGCTTGGCATTCCTGCAAGCTTGGGCTTTGATATTGGCAACGGAGAATATCTGCCCTTTAGCTCACCGCGTATCTGTGACGGTCTGAGTTTGGAGATGGACATTGCTCCCGGCGAGGTCGTTTTGCCTATTTCTTTCTTTAACAGCATTGCCGGTACAAAGTACACAAAGGATAATTTCAACGATTTTGTGCCTACCGAAATTACAATCACGTTTTATTCTCGCGATAAGGTCGTACTCGGTAAGCGTACCTATACGGTATCCCGTTTGACAGAAAGCAACAACTCAGGGGTATTTCTCAGCACACAAGACTTTTTGGAGGCAAGACCTTTGATGACGTCGCCTTATGCGCTTTATTTTGACGACGTGCGCTCTGCAAATGTTCTCAACAATATAGCAGATGAACGCAACTTTGTTGTCAAAAACGTTGAAAGCGGAATGGCAACCAAACTCTATCGTCTCATCATCACTTTTGCGGATTTGTTCCGTTTGTTTGAGGCTTTCTTGCTTGCCATCTGTGTCATTTACCTTTGCGCGTTTGGCTCTAACGTTATTCAAAGGCACAAATACCAGGTTGGTATTATCAAATCGCTTGGTGGCAAAACAAGTCAAATTGCAAGCATCTTTTTGGCACAACCTATGGTTGTGGGAGCCTTTATCGTCGCTCTTTCGGGCTTTGGTATTTGGGGCGCAACAACTGCGGCAAACGCTATTTTGCTCAACTCCATGCAAACGCATATGGAGCTTGAAATCCGCCTCTTTAACATAATTGATTTCTACCCCGAACTGGCGGTCGTTGATCTTGTTATCGTTGTTTGCTTAACAATGGTTTCGGCACTTGCACCCGTTTGGGCAATTCACAACATCAAGCCTATTAACATTATTAAGGCAAAAGAATAACACAAAAACGAGGGGATGCCGACCTGCGGCATCCCCAACAAAAACCAACATTGAAAATACTATGAAAAAAACAAGACTTACAAACATTCCAAAAGACATTCCCGAACGCCTTTTGCCGCTCCTTTCGGAAGCCCCCGTTTGGGATAGCAGCTGTTCGCCTGAGGCGCGTGTACTCTTTTTCGAGCGTGACGGCGGCATTTATCTCAAATCCGCCGAGGTGGGAACGCTCTCTCGCGAAGCCGAAATGACACGCTTTTTCCACTTGCGTGGAATGGGCACCGAGGTACTCGACTACTTTAGCGAGGGCGGAAAAGATTGGTTCTTGACCGCAGCCGTCAAGGGCGAGGATCTAACACACGAGTTTTACACAAGTGACCCCAAGCGCCTCTCTGACACGTTGGCGGAGCGGTTGCGCCTTTTGCACGAGTGCTCCACCGTGGGTTGTCCTGTGAGCGATCACACATCCGAATATCTTGCACGTGTAGAGGAAAACTACCGCACGGGCAACTATGACAGTTCGCATTTTCCCGATAGCTTTGGCTACACGTCCGCCAAGGAAGCGTGGGAGGTTTTGGAAAAGAACCGACATTTGCTTAAGAGCGATACACTCCTGCACGGTGACTACTGCCTGCCAAACGTGATGTATAACGGTTGGGAGTTCTCATCCTTTATCGACGTTGGCAACGGTGGAATCGGAGACCGCCACGTAGATCTCTTTTGGGGCGCGTGGACGCTTTCCTTCAACCTGCACACCGATGCATACCGCAACCGCTTTTTTGACGCCTACGGTCGCGATCGCATCGACGAGGAGCTTCTCCGCACCGTAGCCGCGGCAGAGGTTTTTGGATAAGAAAAGTTAATTGAATTTACTTTCAACGGAAAGTGAAACAACAGAAAGGCTCCCCTGTGCAAGGGGAGCTGTCAGTCGACAGACTGACTGAAGGGTTGATTCTAACCTGTGGTTTATAAAAATAGAGACAACCCTTCCGTCATTTTCTTACGAAAATGCCACCTCCCCTTGCACAGGGGAGGCTAAATAAAGCATTGCTTTTAGAGGTGAAAACAATGAACATTAGAAAAGCCAATGAGCATGACATTGCAGGCATCAACGCTCTGTTATATCAGGTGCACCGCATCCATGCCGAGGGACGCCCCGACATCTTTCGTTTGTGCAACAAAAAATACAACGATGACGAGCTTTGCGCCATCATTGCCGACAACAACACTCCCATTTTTGTGGCGGTTGACGAAGGCGAAAAAGTGCTCGGCTATGCCTTTTGCATCTATGAGGAGGTTAAGGGCAACACCTCGCTGATGGATCGCAAAACCGTTTACATCGACGACCTTTGTGTTGATGCTGCGGAGCGCGG
>JAFYRH010000359.1 GCA_017559555.1 Clostridia bacterium | reverse complement strand
TATTTCCCGATTACACTTCATAAAATATAGCGCAACAGAAAAACAACAGATTCAATTACATACCTTTCAATTCTGCAAGACAATCTGTGCAAATGCGCTTGTTTTTGTAAAGTGTGATACCATCAACCTTGGTGCAGAATACGCAGGAAGGCTCGTATTTTTGCAAAATAATGCGACCCTCGTCTGTGAAAATTTCCAATGCATCACGCACGTTGATATCCATGCTTTGACGGATTTCGGCAGGCAGTACGATTCTGCCAAGCTCGTCTACTTTTCTTACCATTCCGGTCGATTTCATAACGTTCTCCTCTTTTCGTGGTGTTTTTGGTTTTCTCGGCACCACCTGACGGTGCTCGACGTTTTCCGTATGATTCATTATATACCCGTTTTGTTGCTTTGTCAAGTCTTTTTGAGGCTTTTTGTATTTTTTGGAAAATATTGGAGGGTTTATGCTCGGTAAAATTTTTGGAACCTTTTGCACGCTTTCCCTACTCTTTGGAATTCTGTGCGGCAAATTGACCGACGTAGCTGCGGCAATTCCGGACGGTGCGGCAAAAGCCGTAGAGGTCACCTTGACTCTGCTTGGTATGATGTGCCTTTGGAGCGGTGTGTTACAAGTCCTTTCGGATGCAGGCGTTATACAGAAAATCGCGCGCACTTTTGCGCCTTTTTTGCGACACGTGTTTCCCAAAGCCTATAAAACAGGTGAAGGATATGAGGAGATTTGCGCCACCTTAAGTGCCAATTTTTTAGGTGTTGGAAATGCCGCCACACCGTTTGCACTATGTGCCATGAAGAAGATGCAAGGGCACAATCCGCACCCCGAAAGTGCCGATAATGAACAGGTTACGCTTGCGGTTTTGAGTACCGCATCCCTGACACTTGTACCCGCAAATTTATTGGCTTTACGCCGTGCGGCAGGGTCACAAAATCCTTTTTCGATTATGATTCCCGTTTGGATAACCTCAATACTTTGTGTATCGTTCGCTCTGTTTTTGACCTCGTTTTTGCGTATACGTGAGCGTTTTTCGCACACACGTGCATCAAAAAAGCATGATTGATATTATCTCGGCACTCCCGATGCCGCTCATCCTTGCAGGCGTTGGATGCATTCTCTTGTTTGGTAAACGAGACAGATTTGAGTCCTTTCTTGTTGGGGCGCGGCAGGGTCTTGAAACGGCAGTTCATCTTTTGCCAACACTCTGTGCGCTGATTGTCGGCATCTCAATGCTAAACGCCTCGGGAGCGGTGGAATGGCTTTCCAAACTTCTCTCCCCCATCTTTGGCTTGATAGGCGTTCCCGAAGAAATTTTGCCATTTTTGCTCACGCGTCCTTTTTCGGGAAGCGCATCCACCGCTTCCTTTGTTGAGCTTTTAGAAAATGTGGGAGCCGATAGCTTTGCGGGACTTTGCGCATCGGTTATTTTTGCAACGTCCGACACAATGGTCTACATCATTTCGGTTTACTTTTCATCGGTTGGCATCAAGCATTCTCGTTCGGCGTTTCCCATCGCCACCGCCGTTATGCTTTTTTGCATCTTTTTTTCCTGCTTTTTGTGTCGCTTGTGGTTTTTTTAAAAAAGAACGGTCAAATACTTTTTTCAAAACCCAAACGGAGGAAAAAATATGATAAAAGGTGCACGCAAGGAAATGATCGTTGTTCGCACGGCAAACAGTAGGTATTTTGATGAGGCGTATTTTGTGCTTCGCGAAGACACGCCAAGGCATCACAAAAAAAGCACGGATATTTTAAACGAAGCAAACCGCATTCTCGCAGAAACCGTTCCCGATGCTCCAAGCACGCTCAAAAAGCGAAATCGTCCGTGGGTCACCTTTGTTGTTGGCGGTTTCTTTGGAGCTGTTTTGAGTTTGATCGTGACGCTTTTGTTCATTTAACGTCGAAAGTTTTTTGCGTTTTTTCTATTGACTTTATACCATTTATATGGTATAATATTGAGGTCGATATGTGACCGTTTTGTTTTTCTGCCCACGGTTTTAATGTGCAGCGGATATACCGAATTTGAGAAATGCCTTGATCGATGGGGATGTGCGTGGTCCCTATCGGGTGCAAGGTCTCGTTTTGTTGCGCTTTTTTGCAAAACGCTATTCAAAAACGGTACTCTTTGATTGTTTATTTTGATTTTTTACTCCCTCGCGGAGAACATTTTTAAAGAAAGGAAAATTCAACTCTACATGCCAAAAAAACAGAAAAAAGGAGCTGCGGCAGGTAAAATTCGTGTAATTGCTCTGGGCGGACTTGGTGAAATCGGCAAGAACATGACCCTTGTCGAATACAACGATGATATGGTTGTGATCGATTGCGGTCTTGGATTTCCCGAAGATGACATGCCGGGCATTGACCTTGTCATTCAGGATATCTCCTATTTAGAGGCGAATAAGGACCGTTTGCGTGCTATTCTTTTGACGCACGGGCACGAGGACCACATTGGTGCTATTCCCTATCTCTTGCGTACTATCAATGCTCCCATTTACGGCACTCCCCTAACGCTTGGGATTATTCGGTATAAGCTTGAGGAACACGTGCTGCCTTGGAAGCCCGATTTGCGTGTGGTAAACGCAGGAGATACTGTTAAGCTTGGAAATATTGCCGCTGAATTCATTCACGTCAACCACTCCATTGCCGATGCTTGCGCCATTGCTCTTCACACCCCCTTGGGCACTATTTTACACACGGGTGATTTCAAACTTGATACGACCCCCGTCGATGGCGAAATGATGGACATCGTCCGCTTGGGCGAGCTTGGACGCCGCGGTGTCTTGCTTTTGATGTGCGAATCTACCAATGCAGAACGTCCCGGTCATACCCCCTCGGAAAAAACCGTAGGGACCTCCCTTGCAAGCGTTTTTGCCACACACCCCAAAAAGCGTGTTGTCATTGCCACGTTTTCTTCAAACGTGCACCGCGTTCAGCAAATTATTGATGCCAGCGCAAAGCACGGTCGAAAGGTTGCCATTACGGGTCGCAGCATGCTCAACATCGTCAGCGCCGCAACCGAGCTCGGCTATATGAAGATCCCCTCGGGCGTTCTCATTGATATCAATGACATCAAACGCTTCAAGCCCGGCGAGGTTACCATCATTACCACGGGTAGCCAAGGAGAGCCTATGTCGGCACTCTATCGCATGGCTTTTTCGGATCACGCACAAGTATCGCTTGACCCAAATGACGTGGTTGTGCTCTCTGCTTCGGCAATTCCGGGCAACGAAAAATTGGTTGGTCGCATCATCAACGAGCTCTCAAAAAACAATATCGAGGTCCTGCACGAAGCAGGTGCCGAGCTTCACGTTTCGGGACATGCTTGCCAAGAGGAAATCAAGCTGATGCTTGCCCTAACAAAGCCGCGTTACTATATGCCTATTCACGGCGAAAGCCGACACCTCTCTGCCAACCGCGACTTAGCGCGCTATATGGGCATGAAGGAAAAGAACATTTTTATCTCCGAAATCGGAGCTGTGCTTGAAATTGACACCAAGGGAGCGCGCATTGCAGGCGAGGTTCCCGCTGGTAAAATTTTGGTGGACGGTTACGGCGTCGGCGACGTTGGAAACATCGTCTTGCGCGACCGCAGACACCTCTCGCAAGACGGTCTGATTGTGGTTGTGGCAACTGTGGATACAGAGGAGCGTCTGCTCCTATCCGGTCCCGATATCATTTCTCGCGGATTCATTTACGTTCGCGAGGCGGAGGATTTGATGGAAGAGGTACGCGCCGTTGCTTACGACTCCATTATGAGTATTTTGGAGCGTCGCGAGCGTGTAGACCGCATCAAACTCAAGCGCCGTGTAAAGGACGATTTGACCAAATTTCTTTACAGCAAAACCCATCGCAAACCGATGATACTCCCCGTTGTGATGAATATTTAATAAAAATGTCGTTTTTGTGCTGAAAATTTCTGTTTTGTTCATAATCAAGACACAACATTTTCACACTCAAAAGTTATAATATCTTTATATGTGTTATGATTCAGTTCATACCGTCAAAAAAGAAAGGAACACCTATCATGGGAAAAGGAACAAAAAGTAAAAACAAGAAGCAATTTATTTGGCCCACATGGGCAAAACGTGCACTCTGCATCGCTCTGCTCGTAGCCGTTTTGGCAGGCATTGTTGTTGCCGCAATCATCAACAGCGGTTCCGTTTTGCGCGGTCGCATTATTGTTGAAAGTAAAACCGGCAAATTTGACATCAACCAACAAATGGCTACCTTCATTCTTTGGCAAGCTATGTACCAACAAGGCTACAACGAATGGATCAACGAATACTACACTTCTCTCTACACCGGTAGCAGTAGTAGCAGTAGCAGTGGTATTGACTTCAAAACATACACCAGCCCCGATACCTATGCTCTTACCGTAGCTTCCTACTACACTAAGGAAGTTCTCAACTCCGGCTTGTACTCCATTAAGGATTACCTCATCGAGCTGGTTGCAGGCGCAGATGCAGCAATTGCAGCAGGCATGAAATACGAAGCACACGACAAGGAAGATGCTAAGAGCGTTATTACTTGGATGCAAAACATCTACGTAGACCTTGGCTACTATGCAAGCGGCATTCCCTTTAAGAACTTCCTCTCCGAGTACGTTGGCGATAGCTTCAAAACCTCGGATATCGAAGATGCTGCGAAGGTAATGATCATGTACTCCAAGTACAGCGATTATAAGTCCTTCGAGCTTCAAGGCGCTCCCTCCTCCGACAATCTGCAAGATTACATTTTGAAGAATCCCGCAGGTTACTTCTCCACCGAATACTTCTCCTTCACCGGTGCCAGCGAGCAAATGATTCGCGACTTCTTCACCGATGAGTTTATGAACGACCGTTTTGAAAGCACCGTTGCAAAGCACTATGCTAACATCGACCGTCTTGCAATCGTTGACCTCAAGGACGATGCACTGACTGCAAAGCTTGAAGAGCTCGCTCTCAACAATGCACAAAAGTACACCAAGACCACCACTGACGGTGAAGCTACCTACTCTCCCGAGTTGGATAAGGCTATTGGCGAATATATCTTTAGCACCTCTAACAAGGCAGGCACCTTTGCAGCTATTTCCGGCGACAAGTGCGCTTACCTGATCTACTTCAAGGAAAATGCAACCGCAACCGAAGCAACCGTTGCTTTCAAGAAATACTCCTATGAGGATGCAAAGGTTGAGCTCGAGTCCGCTATGGCAGGTACCGATACAACCGATATCGAAGCTATCAAGAATATCCTGATCAGCTGCATCAAGGACGGCGAAAACGTTACCAACCATATGAGCGACAACGATAAGGCCGCTAAGTTGTTTGAGGATATGAAGAAGGACAACGCAATTGTTGACGTTGAAATCAAGGAATCCACCCTTAAGAAGGGCGAAGAAACAACTCTTCCCAAGTCTATTGTAGACGCAATTTATCCCGAAAAAGAAGATTCCACTCCCTACAACGGCTGGATCTTCGTTATCAACAACGCTAACGAATCCTACGTTGTAAAGGTTACCGAAGTAAACAGCGAAACCTCCGAGTGTGTAGTTTCTTACGTTGCCTACACCGATGATACCTTTGTAAAGGTTTTGACCACCTTTGAAGCAGAATTCAGCCTCTACTTGCTCGAATCTAAGGTAACTGCTCCCACCTACAACAATGAGGAAATGACCACCGAAGCATTCGAAAAGGCAGTTGTTCAGTGGTTGATGGACGAAAACTTCAAGGAACTCGTTCTTACAAATGCCGCAAACAAGGTATATGATGAGCTTAAGGAAGCTATGACTGACAGCAACGAGGATACTCTTAAGGAAAAGCTTGTTTCCATCTTCGGCGAAGACGGCGCTAAGGAATACGAAGATTTCTACTCCACCAAGAAGAACCTTGATCCCGCAGTTTACGATTATATCTTCAACACCAAGAACAAGGATACCGCAAGCGTAATCGTTGGCAAGAACGACCGCGTATTCCTCGTTTACGTTGCTCCCAAGGCTACCGACGAAGCAGCTGAACACGAAGGTCACAACCATCCCACCGATGCTACTGTTGTAAAGGCATACATTAAGGAATTTGCTGACTTTGATGCTGAAAACGAAGCAACCAAAGCTTTGATGACCAGCATTTCCGAGGCTCTCCTCAAAGAAGGCAGAAAGGCTCCCGAAGATTTTGCAAAGTCTGCTGAAGACATCGCTAAGGCAGCACTTGAAGGTTTCAAGAAGACCGAAGGCGCAACTCCTTGGGAAAACGTTACAACCGTTTCTGTAACCAAGAAGGATACCGGTAAGGATTACCAAGCAATCATCAGCAAGATCTACCCCAGCGGCAGCTCTGCAACCTCTGTTACCCTTAAGACCGGTGAGTTCTATCAAGCAGATAACAACGGCACCTCCTATATCTTCAAGATTACCGAAATCAACACCACCTCTTTGGATTGCAAGGTTGAATACGTAACCTACAAGGATGAAGAAAACTACAGCTATTTCCGTTCTATTCAATCTTCTTTGAACTCTTCTCTTACCGAAAAGGCTCAAGAGCTTGAATATCCCTCTTCTATCACAAGCGGTTCTTACCAAGCATGGTTGTTCAAGAGCGAATACAAGGCTGCTGAAGGCGAAAACAAATCTTCTCGCACCTTCGATCGCAAGGCAAACGATTTCACCTTTATCGCAACCACCAACACTAAGAACGAAGTTACCGGCTTGACCATTTACATGGTTGAAAAGGCAGCTGCACAAGATAACGATACCGAAAAGACCGTTTACGGTGCTTACCAACAATTCGAAACCGAAAAGGAAGCTCAAAAGGCTCTTAACAAGATCAACGGCAAGACCGGCTTTGAGCTGCTCGACCTCTTTACCTCCTTCAAGCATGTTGAAGAAGTAAAAGAATACGTTTCCGGCGGTCACTACCCCGGCTACGTTGAAATCACCTCTCCCACAATCGGTGTAGACTTGACCGAATCCGGCATTAGCGATGCTAACCTGAAGAAGTGGTTCTTCAAGGACGCTCGCAACAACTACGATGCTGCAATCATCAAGTCCGAGGACGAAAAGAGCTACTATCTCGCAGTATTCGCTTCCACCGAAGAGGCTTGGACTCGTTCTGCAAGAAGCGGTTGGGTTGATGAAGCTTTCACCGAACACATGAAGACTCTCGTTGCAGATTACGAAATCAACGAATCCGCAATGGAAAAGATTGACGGTGTTATTACCTCAACTACAGCAGCTACAAAATAAAACATTTTATCCGCAAAATGGCACGGACTCTTCCGTGCCATTTTGCAACTGAGTACATATACTGTATTGACTATCAAAAACTAACCAAAAAGGAATTTTGTGTGATGATTCTTGACTCTAAACACACAACGGTTGCCTACCGTTGTCCGCACTGCGGTGCCGGCGTTATCAGCGCAGTAAACGTTTTTTCTCTTTCTGCCGATATGGTCAAACTCAAATGCACCTGCGGCAAAAGCGAAATGTCGATCGTTTCTTCGCAGGATGAAAAAATCCGCTTGACTGTTCCCTGCATGCTTTGTGCAACGCCTCACATCTTTACCGTAAATAGTTCTCTTTTTTACGGCAAGGATATTTTCTCGCTTTCCTGCCCCTACGCATCGGATTTCCCCCTCGCTTTCTTTGGCGAGATGAATTTGGTAAAGGGCGAGATCGCGCGCTCCGAGCTTGCACTCCTTGATATGATGGAAAAGAACGGCTTGACGCCTCC
>JAFYRH010000039.1 GCA_017559555.1 Clostridia bacterium | reverse complement strand
TGATAAGTCCCGACATGATTGCCACAGAGGTGTCAAGAGAGACGATGGTAACGGCTTCGCCAAGAAGACGGTGTTCCTTGTTAATGTAGCTACCAAAAATAGCAATGGAACCAATGCCAAGGCTCAAGGTGAAGAATGCTTGACCCATAGCGGCAGAAACGACGGTGCCAAGTCCTGCTTCTTGAATTTTTTCAAAAGAAGGAATCAAGTAGAATTTTAAGCCCTCTGCGGCATTTTCCAAGGTCAGGGAATATACAACAAGACCTACCATCAGTGCAAAAAGTGCTACCATCATCCATTTTGTAACGCGCTCAACGCCTTTTTGAAGACCAAGCGAGCAGATCAAAAAGCAGATGACGATCGATGCCAGTGCGCCGCCAAGGGTTACCCAAACGTTGCCTACCATATCGCCAAACACGACACCGAGGGCAGCATCGCCTTGTGCCGAAAGAATGGAACCGTTGAGATACTTGAGAAAATAAATAATCATCCAACCCGAAATGCAGGTGTAGAACATCATCAAAAGGTAGTTGCCCGCAATGCCGAGGAATTTCATCCAATGCCATTTTTGACCGGGACGTTCGAGTTCGTCAAAAGATGTTGCAATACTGCGTTGCGATGCGCGACCTACGGTGAGCTCTGCCGTCATGCAAGGGAGCCCAAGCAAAAGCAGAAATGCGATGTAGATGAGTACAAATACCGCACCGCCGTATCCGCCTGCCAAAATGGGAAAACGGTAAACGTTTCCAAGACCGATGGCACAGCCTGCGGAGAGCAAAATAAATCCTAAGCGTGAGCCAAGTCGTTCACGTTGTTTCATAGTGTAACCTCGTTTCTTTTTTTATCGCCTATTATTATAACATATTTGCGTACAAATTGCAATAAGTTTGGCATCAAAACTTGTCGATTAAAGAGAATAAGGGTGTGTGATTTTTTATTGTTTGTCATCATCCGCACACCCTATTTGTTAAAACTGTTGCGATAACCAAAGAATGACACCGTAAACAAAGCCTGCAAGCGTTCCGTAAAGCAAAACGGGACCTGCAACGGTAAAAATTTTTGCGCCAACGCCAAGCACAAGTCCTTCGGCGCGGCTATCGATGGCAGGGGAGACCACGGCATTGGCAAAGCCCGTAATGGGAACCAACGTGCCTGCCCCTGCGTGCTTTGCAATTTTATCGAACGTTCCGAGAGCGGTTAGAACAACGGCTATCAAAATAAGCGAGCCCGATGTTAGTGTGCCTGCGGTTTCTTCATCAAAAGAGCAGAGGTTTTGAAACACGTCGCGCAAAATTTGCCCCAACGTGCAAATGGTTCCGCCTACCAAAAAGGCAAAAAGACAGTTCTTTAATATGGGGGAACGAGGTGCGTGAGCATCGGCAAAGCGCGCGTAGGTTTGTTTGCTGATTTTCATAAAGCGATATCCTTTCCAATCATTTTTGTATTTTGCGTTAGTGTTTGCACAAAAATTTACTTTTATACTGTTGACAATGCCTGCAAATGGGTATATACTATTTATAGAAAAAACGCACCGTATTTCAATTTAAGGAGCAAAACGCATGAATTGGGAAGAAATTTACGGCGGTATCAGAGCCTTTGCAGGTCGTGCCGCAACGAAAATCAATCAAACCGCCGACATGGCTGCCCTGCAGGTAAAGCTTTCTATGGCAGAGCACAAGCTTGAGGAAGCGTATGCCGCACTTGGCAAAGTATCTTTTGGTCATTTTGTTGAGGATAAAGAGAATTTTGATCAAATTTCGGTTGGCATCACAAACGTAAAGGATGCAATGCTGGAGATCCGTTCGGTCAAAAAACAAATCGAAGAGCTCAAAGAGCGCGCCATCGAGGTTGAAAAAGAAGTAGTCAATTTTAAGGATACCGTTGCTGAAACGGCTGCTGAGGCAGCGCAAGCCGTTAAGGTTGCCAAAGCCGCAAAAGAGGATGCCGAAGAAAGAGCAGCCGCTGTTCGCGCAAAGCAACAAGAAGAAGCCGAGCCTCTCGAAATTTTTGACTTTGACGAGGATGATTTCATCACCGACGTCTCCGACTCGGGCGACGAGGTTGAAATTGATTTGGAAATTGAAGAATAAAAAACGACCGCTTGATGTGTTTTTGCACACCAAGCGGTTGTTTTTTTGTTCATTCTTCGATGTCGTTGAAATAATCTCTGTCGAAAAATTCTCCCAAAGTAATACCTGCACCCTCGCAAAAGCGTTTAACGGTAATCACTTTTGAGCATTTTGTTCTACCTTTTATCAGGTCGTATATCGCAGAGGGGGACATTCCACCCTTGAGCGAAGCGTCACAAATATTTAAATCTTTTTCTTCGCATACCTCGCTATAATTGCATCGTTTAACTTCATAATTGCTTTCCTCACTGTTTTTTCACGGAGTTCCACAATTATTATATGAACATTTAAAAAACATTTCTCGTGGAGTTCCACGATATTGACAAATTTGGATACTCGATATATAATATAAATATCGGAGTTCCACGATTTGGAGGTAGAAACTGTGGTGATATCGTTTTTTGGACATAGTTCCTTATATAATTGCAACGATTTATTTGAGAGGGTTAAAAAGGGAATTACAGAAAATATTAGTGTTGATGATAATGTTGTGTTTTTGTGTGGTGGATATGGCGATTTTGATGATTTATGCGCGCGGGTTTGCCGCTTGATAAAAGAAGAGAGGGAAAACTGTGAAATTGTTTTCGTTACGCCATATATAATAGTGGGGCAACAAGAAAAAATAAAAAATCGGATGAGTTTGGAACTATACGACTCAATCGTATATCCGCCATTGGAAAAAACGCCTCTCAAGTTTGCAATCAGCAAGCGCAACGAATGGATGATTGACCAATCGGATTTTGTCATTGCCTATGTTGAACATTCTTTTGGCGGAGCATATCAAAGTCTAAAGTATGCACATCGCAAAGGCAAACGCATTGTAAATTTGGCAAAATAAATATTCCGCATAAGAGTTGTAAAAGTAGATACGCCGACAAAAAGACCGCCAAACACAGGTGCTTTTTTATGTTAATGCCTTTAGGCAGTTGAGCGCGAAGCGCGAAACAGACAACAAACTACTATGTAGTGGGCAACAAAGGTTATACCCTTGCTTTTTGAGAGAAGATTTAGTATAAGGCTTCCCCTTGAGGGGAAGCTGTCACCGAGAG
>JAFYRH010000358.1 GCA_017559555.1 Clostridia bacterium | reverse complement strand
AGTAGTATAATTGGCGGGATCGGGACAAGGACCAATATAAATGTACTTATCACCGTTTCTCGAGGTTGCAAAAGCTTTACTTGCCAATACGCCTTCTTCGGGGGTAGGGTCTTTGTCTTTAGCACCGTTAACTTTTTCTTCATTAGGAGCAGCATTTAATTGGTTCAATTCGTAAACGTTTACGATGTCACTAATATCAATTGTTGTCTCCTCTTCTGCACTTGCAGCAAAGGTAGCAGCGGCAGCAATTGTGGGAATGAGCATCATGGCGATCAAAATAATAGCCAAAATGCGTGTCAGTTTCTTTTTCATAAGAAAACCCCTTTCATAAATAAATATGGTAAGAATATTATACCATTTCGACACCTTTTTTTAAAGATGTATTTTTACCAATTTTCATCACTTTTTTTTGGTGAATTTGTATACCAAAAAACACAATCGAAACTTTTTAGCCACTTCCCTTTTTAAGGAGGGCTAATTGTTTCTTTGTTTCTCTTGACTTTTTGAGTAGAGTGTAGTATAATGAACACGAAAATATGCAAACAAGGAGAATGACTATGACTGTAGAACAAATCAAACAAGAAATTTGTGAGGTTGGTCACCGCCTATACGCTCACGGCTTTGTCGCCGCAAATGATGGTAACATTTCGGTTAAAGTTGGCGAAAATGAATTTTACTGCACTCCCACGGGTGTATCAAAAGGTTCTTTAACCCCTGATATGATTATTAAAATTGATGCCGAAGGCAATAAAATCGAAGGAAATCTCAATCCCTCCTCCGAAATCAAAATGCATTTGCGCGTATTTCGCGAGCGTCCCGACGTAAACGCAGTTGTTCACGCACATCCACCCGTTGCTACCGCATTTACGGTTGCGGGCATTCCGCTTGACCGCTATATTCTCCCAGAGGCTGTACTTACAATCGGCGATGTTCCTACCTGCGAATATGCTACGCCTTCTACCATGGAAATTCCCGATTCCTTAATGCCCTATATTCAAGAGCACGATGCTTTCATGCTCAAAAACCACGGTGCTCTCACCGTTGGCAATACCCTTACCCGTGCTTTTTTCACTATGGAAGAGGTTGAATTTAACGCAAAAATCATGAAGCATGCAATGGAACTTGGCAGAATTCAAGAAATTTCGGAAGAAAAAATGTACGAATTGATGGATCTGCGTGCGAAATTCGGACTTCCCGGCAAACATCCCGGCTATAAAACGGCAGAAGAACGCGCAAAAAATCCTGCTAGCACTCTCAACAATCCTTCCCTTAAATAAGGAGTATGCTATGACACAAAAAGAACTTTATCAAATAGCAAAAGAAAGATACGCCGCCATCGGTATTGATACGGAAGCTGCTATTGAAAAAATGTTGAATATCCCCATTTCGATGCATTGTTGGCAAGGTGACGACGTTAAAGGGTTTGAAAATTCCGGCGAATTGACCGGTGGCATTCAAACCACAGGCAATTATCCCGGTGCTGCACGCACGCCCGACGAGCTGATGCAAGATATCGATAAAGCCTTTACTCTCGTCCCCGGCAAGCACAAGGTAAACGTGCATGCTTGCTATGGCATTTACGAAGATGGCAAAATTGCCGACCGCGATGCTATTAAACCCGAACATTTTGCCAAATGGGTTGAGTTTGCAAAGGCACGCGGCATAGGTTTGGATTTCAATCCCACCTATTTCTCCCATCCCTTGGCTGAAAACGGAACACTAACCAACCCGAACGAAGAAATTCGCGCTTTTTGGATTCGCCACGGCATTGCTTGCATTCGCATTTCCGAATATTTTGCAAGAGAAACAGGCTTCCCTTGCTTGATGAACATTTGGATTCCCGACGGTTTTAAAGACATTCCCGCCGACCGTCTCGGTCCCCGTATGCGATTTATGGACTCTCTTGATAAAATTCTAGCATGCGGATATGACAAAGAGCTTGTTTATGTTACGTTAGAATCCAAAGTGTTTGGCATCGGTTTAGAGTCTTACACAGCAGGTTCTGCCGAGTTTGCTCTCTCTTATGCTACAACAAGAGGCATTGTTCCCTTAATGGATAATGGGCACTATCATCCAACAGAGGTGGTTTCCGATAAGATCTCTGCCTTGCTCTGCTTCAATCCCAAAATTGCTCTTCACATCACACGCGGTGTACGTTGGGACTCCGACCACGTGGTTAGATTTGACGATGAAACGCAGGAAATGATGAAAGAAATTGTTCGCAACAATGCGTTGGATAGAGTTATTTTGGCAACCGACTATTTCGATGCTTCCATTAACCGCATTGCGGCTTGGGTCATTGGTATGCGCTCGGTACAAAAATCCCTCCTTGCGGCTTTATTGATGCCTCACGAACGTTTGAAGCAATTACAAGATACACAATCCTTTACAGAACTTTTGATGTTGCAAGAAGAAATCAAACTTTACCCCCTCGGTGATGTTTGGAACGAGCTTTGTGCGCGTGCTGACACCATTGGAGATGAAAGTTGGTTTAACATCGTAAAAGATTACGAAAAAGATGTTTTAAGCAAAAGATAAAAAACAAAAACGGTATGGATCACAAAATCCATACCGTTTTTTGTTAATCTTGATGTGACTTGTCTTTCATGTGTCTGTCAATATCTCGGTCTGCTTGGCGTTTGGCGTCACTTTCACGTTTGTCGTAAAGTTTTTTACCGCGGCAAAGTCCAAGTTCCACCTTAACATGGCTGCCCGAAAAATAAAGAGACAGCGGCACAATCGTATATCCTTTTTGTTGCACCAATCCTTGCAATTTCATAATCTCGCGACGGTGCATCAAAAGTTTCTTTTTGCGCAAAGGATCGGTGTTAAAGATGTTGCCATGCTCATACGGACTGATGTGCATTCCCAGCACAAAGATCTCTCCACCCTCAAACGAGCAGTAAGAATCCTTGAGATTCACAGTTCCGGCACGCACACTTTTTACCTCGGTTCCTGCCAAAGCAATACCTGCCTCGTATTTTTCTTCCACAAAATATTCGTGCCAAGCTTT
>JAFYRH010000357.1 GCA_017559555.1 Clostridia bacterium | reverse complement strand
GGAAAGAAGGTTTGCGGCATTCTCACCGAGGCGATGAGCGTAGGGGAGAGCACCCACGTGATTGTGGGGGTAGGCATCAACCTGGATACTGCCGATTTCCCCGAGGAACTTCAGGCAATAGCAGGCTCCCTCAATGCGCAAATCGATGCTACAAAACTGATTGCCGAAATCTATCGCCAAATCTCTTTTTATTTAAAAGATTCGGGCAACCGAGAATGGCTCGAGGACTATCGCAAACACTCTATGGTGCTTGGCCGCAGAGTCTCTTGGGGCGATGCCGAAGCCTTGCAAATAGGCGTTGCAGAGGCCATCGACGAAGACGGCGCGCTCATCATCAGAGATGAAAAAAACGATCTTGTTCGTCTGCATACCGGAGAGATTTCCATTCGTCCGATATAGTAAAAAATTAAAACAATTCTAATTCTCGTTCTAAAATAAGCCATAAAAACCAATAAAAGTGCCGATTTTCAACCAATTATACCATGAAAACGGCACTTTTTCTTATTTGTTCATTAAAAGTTAACATTTAAAATCTTCGCTTTGTATTGCAATTTTCCATAAAAAAAGATAAAATAATATGATAAAATTAAAATTCAAAAAGAAAAGGAAATATAAATGTTAGAATTCAAAAACGTCTCTTACGAAACGCCGGAGGGCAAAGTCATCCTGCGCAACGTAAGCATCAAAATCGACGATCGCTTTGTGGCGGTAACCGGCCCCAACGGCAGCGGCAAATCCACCATGGCAAAGCTGATCGCGGGTATCTATACACCCACGTCCGGTCAAATCCTTTTGGATGGCGTGGACATCACCAATATGTCGATTACCGAAAGAGCAAAGGGGGGCATCAGCTTTGCTTTTCAGCAGCCCGTGCGCTTTAAGGGAATTACCGTTAAAGAACTGATCTCCATTGCATCCGGCAAGAACATTTCCGTTGCCGAGGCTTGTGCATATCTTTCCGAGGTTGGTCTTTGCGCAAAGGACTACGTAAACCGCGAGGTTGACGGTTCTCTTTCGGGCGGTGAGCTCAAGAGAATTGAGATCGCAATGATCAATGCACGCGGCACAAAGCTTTCGGTTTTCGATGAGCCCGAGGCAGGCATCGACCTGTGGAGCTTTAACAATTTGATCCAGGTTTTCCGCAACATGTATGAAAAAACCAAGGGAACTATCTTGATCATTTCTCACCAAGAGCGCATTCTCGATATCGCCGATAAAATTATTGTCGTTGCCGACGGACGTATTGCCGCTTACGGTACCAAAAACGAGATTTTGCCCGAGCTTCTCAACGCTCAGGTGGGATGCCGCTTTTTTGAGGAGGTGAGCAAAGCATGATGGACGCTATTCAAAAAAAGCTGCTTGAAGAGGTTGCGGATCTGCACGATGTTCCGCAGGGGGCTTATTCCTTGCGTATTAACGGCAACCTGTATGGCAAAAACGACTCCGAAAACATCACCATTGTTGCAAAAACCGATAAACCGGGTATTGATATTTACGTAAAACCCGGTACCAAAAACGAGAGCTTGCACATCCCCGTTTTGCTCGCGCAATCCGGTTTGAAAGAGCTTGTATATAACGACTTCCACATCGGTGCAGATTGCGACGTTACCATTGTTGCAGGATGCGGAATTCACAACAGCGGTAGTGAAGAAAGTGAGCATAGCGGCATTCACGCATTCTATTTGGATGAGAATGCACGTGTCAAATATATTGAAAAGCACTACGGCCAGGGAGATGGCACGGGTAAGCGTGTTATGAACCCCACAACCGTGGCTGTTCTTGGAAAAAACAGCTACATGGAGATGGAAACCGCACAAATCAAGGGCGTTGATTCCACCCGCCGCGATACCACCGCAACCCTTGAAGAGGGCGCTACTTTGATCGTACGTGAGAAGATTATGACACACGGTACGCAATTTGCAGAAACCAATTTTACAGTAGATCTTAACGGAGAGGGAAGTGCTACACACGTTATTTCCCGTTCCGTAGCAAAAGATCAAAGCCGTCAAAGCTTTTTGTCCCACGTAAACGGAAATAACCGTTGCTCGGGACACACCGAGTGCGATGCCATTATCATGGGCGAAGCACAGGTTATCGCATTGCCGCAAATCGAGGCGAACCACGTTGATGCATCTCTCATTCACGAGGCTGCCATCGGCAAAATTGCAGGCGAACAGCTCATCAAGCTGATGACCTTGGGACTTACCGAGGCTGAGGCGGAGGAGCACATCGTCAACGGCTTCCTCAAATAAGCTGAAACAAATATATAGGGAAGAGCACTCCGATTGGGGTGCTCTTTTTTGATTTTTGGGGCGAGAATATTTGCTTTTTGGGAAATCGCTATTTGAAATTGGCTACCGGTGTTCTGATTTTTGGAATTTTCTCATCTTTCTTGTGTGTAGAAAAAAAGCCTCCAAAATTGTGCAACTCTCACAAAAACAATAGAAATTTTCTTTTTGAACGAAAAAATTTGAACCCTTCAAAATAGGTAAATGAAATTTACCAATTGCAATTTTGCGATTTTTGCAGTGTCAAAATAGACAAAAAAGTGCACAAAAATAGCCATAGGAGGGTGTTTTGATACGAAAAATGGGTAAATTTCATTTACAAAAGCAAAAAACGACCGTGCAAGGACAAAATATGACGTTTGCCTTTGTAAACTTTTTGAAAAGACGCTTTGTCTTTCTCGTGAATTCAAGGGGCTTTTGAGG
>JAFYRH010000356.1 GCA_017559555.1 Clostridia bacterium | reverse complement strand
CAATTTTACTTTTTGTTTGAGTAGTATTCTCTTTTGAATTGTTCGAGATCCAATACACATACTATTTTTTTAGCTTTGTACTTCTCTCTTGTTGTTCAATTTTCAATGACCGTGTGCCGCCGTCTTTTTTTGCGGCAGCTTTAATAGTATATCACAAACCTTTTGCGTTGTCAATAGTTTTTTGCAAAAAAGTTTACATTTTTTTGCATAATAGCAGCTTTCACAAAAGATAATAAATTAAACCCCTGTTTGTTTGGAGATTTTGAATGATAACACTGATTTTTCGAACACTTTTGGTCTATATTTCTCTCATTATTATTATGAGATTGATGGGTAAGAGGCAAATTGGCGAATTAGAGGTTACCGATCTTGTGGCAACTCTTCTGCTTTCGGAAATCGCCTCGCTTCCCATCACCGACCCGAACATTCCCGTTCTGCACGCCATCATCCCAATGGTCGTTTTGCTATCGCTTGAAGTTTTTTCTTCCTATATATTAATAAGAACACCAAAACTGAAGAAAATCCTTTCGGCAACGCCGACTTTTATTATAAAAGAGGGGGTTCTCGACCAAGCCGCGCTTGTGGCTACGCGACTTTCGATTGAAGAACTCATGAGCGAGATTCGGCAACAAGGATTTTGCAATCTCTCCTACGTTTGGTATGCGATTTTGGAAAAAGACGGGCGGTTGACCATTCTTCCGCGTGCGCGATATTCCCCACCCACGCAAGAGCAGATGAACATCTCGGCACAAGAGGAAAGCCTGATGCACGTGGTGTACAACGGAAACACCTTTAACGACATGGGGCTTTCGCTGATTGGAAAGGACCGCTTGTGGCTGACAAAACAAATGGAACGCCGCGGAGTATCTCTCAAAAACCAATTTTGCGTAACAGCAAACAGCCGTGGAGAAATTTATTGGATACCGAAGAAAGGGAATGCTAAATGAGATCTTTGATTGTTACTGTTGTTTTGTGTAGCTTGATGATTTTAGCGGCAACTGCAAATTTTATTTACGTCAACAACCTCGCTGACGCAATGATTGAAATTGCCGATGCCCTGCCCGACATCGACGACCCAATAAGTGTTCAAAAAACAGACGAGCTCTGCCAAAAATGGGAAAAACATTCCCCTATTATCGGTCTCACCGTCGGCTTCTCTACCGTCGATAAGCTCTCCGAACATTGTCAAACACTCCGTTCCTGCGCTGAGGTTGGGGATGTTTACGGCTATTACGCCACCCTCACACTCCTCTACGATGCCATCGACGACGTTCGCAGATTGGAACAATTTTCGGTAAGTAATCTGTTTTAAGTTTTTTGAGAATATGCAAAGGGGAACTTTTTTCGCTGAAAAAGTTCCCCCGCGTTCCTTATAAAAACATATCAAATTAAGCTACAAAGTTATCCAAATACCACTGACCATCCTGGAGAGTGATGAGAATTTCGATATTTTCCACGTTTTCGGGTTCATCCTCGAGCCAAGAATCGATAGTTACGACGCAACGGTCGGTTTTGCCCAGCGAGCGAATTTGCATAGTGGAATAATCGTAAACACGCATGCCGGTATAAAAGGTTTTAAAATCTTTGGATTGCCAAAGGTAAGCGCCCTCTTCGTAATAGCGTGCAACACCAATGACCGAACCGCCGATGCCATCCTCGATTGCATATCCGTCGAAAATAGAACGGTAAATAACGTCGTCGAGATATTCTTTGCTATATATCTTTTCGATTTCTTCTTTCATTTCTTGAACCGAAAGATATTTGGCATTGGGCATTACGATTTCATAATTTCGGGCGGTTTCCAATCCGTAATACACGTGCATAAACTCGACGTATTCGGAGTCATCCTCCCACACAGGCAGACCGCAACCGTAAATGAGCGAATTGACCTCTTGCGAGGAGTCGAGCAGATAGACCATTCTATCATAAATATTCTCAATTTTAGGCACGGAATTGCATTGGAACAGCAATAGACAAGTCACCGTTAACACAATAACCGCCAGCGCCCCCGCTATCATTTTTTTGTAATGCTTCTTAAAAAATTCAAGAATGATTTCTTTGCTGATTTTTTTTGTTTCTTCCATATTTTTTACTTTTCTTTAGCCTCCCCTTTTCAGAGGAGGCTTTTAGAATGTACAATTACTCGTTCTCTTCAGAAGTGGGATTTTCTGTTACGGGAGTTTCCGAAATTTCTGCTGCTTCGACAACTACTTCGGTTGCGTTTTCTTTGGACTCGATGATTTCTTCTTCGTCCTCTTCTTCACGGGCAACAACGGTGAAGTTTACAAGCTGTTGTCCTTCGCCAAGGCGCATTACAATTACGCCACCGGCGCTACGAGAACGGGAAGGAATACCCGCAACGGGTGTACGGATGATGGTTCCCGAATCGGTAATCATCATAATATCCATACTGTCGTCAACAGCGGCAATACCGGTCAGGTCACCACTCTTTTCGGTCAGGTTGTAGCAGGTTACACCGTAACCGCCGCGGTGTTTCATGAGACGGAAGTCATCGAACGGGCTGCGCTTACCAAATCCGTTTGCGGTGATGCAAAGCAGATCCTTGCCCTCTTCAACGGTGCAAACGCCCTTCACGTGGTCGCCCTCGCGCAAGCTGATGCCGCGAACACCGCGTGCCGTACGTCCGAGTGCACGTGCACCTTCTTCTGCAAAGCGGATTGCTTGACCTTGTTCGGTTGCAATGAGAAGCTCGCAAGTACCGTCGGTGAGAACAACGTAGAGAAGCTCGTCGCCCTCATCGAGAGTGAGTGCGATCTTACCGCCCTTGCGTTGGTATTCATACTCGGAAAGCTTGGTTCTCTTGATAACACCGTTTCTGGTTACCATAGTGAGGTAATGAGTATCGGTAAACTCGTCTACGCTGATGCAAGAGGTGATCTTTTCTCCTGCTTCAAGCTCGAGAATGTTGACAATGTTTTGTCCGCGTGCAGTGCGTCCTGCCTCGGGAATCATATATGCCTTGCGCATTTGAACCTTACCGGTGTTGGTGAACATCAACAAGTAAGAGTGACTGTTCACAGCAATTACCTTTTCGATAAAGTCTTCTTCCTTAGTGGACATACCAATAATACCGCGTCCGCCACGGTGTTGTGCGGAGTAGGATGCCGCAGGTTGACGCTTAATGTAACCTGCATTGGTAAGCGTGATAACACAGCTGTGACGCTCAATGAGGTCTTCGAGAATGATTTCGTGTTCTGCCGCCATAATGTCGGTGCGACGTGCATCGGCATACTTGCGACGGATCTCACCAATCTCATCCTTGATGATCTGCTTAACCTTGCCCATATCGGCAAGAATGCCCTCAAGCTCTTCGATGAGCGCGTGCAAGCGGGCAAGTTCTTCTTCAATCTTGCTTCTTTCCATACCCGTCAGCTTACCAAGCGTCATTTCAACAATGGCTTGCGCTTGAACGTCGGTCAAATCGAAACGTTCCATCAAGGTTACCTTGGATGCGGGAATAGAGGGAGATGTCTTCATAATTTGAACGATCTCGTCGATGTTGTCAAGCGCAATCTTGTAGCCTTCAAAAATGTGAGCTCTTGCTTTTGCTTTTTCGAGATCGTATTCGGTGCGGCGAATGATAACCTGCTCTTGGTGAGCAATGTAGTGGTCGAGAATTTGCGGCAGGTTAAGAACCTTAGGCTCGTTGTTAACAAGAGCGAGCATATTGATAGCAAAGGTCTCCTGCAACTGGGTGTATTTGTAGAGTTGATTGAGCAAAATTTGCGGATTTGCATCGCGGCGGTATTCCACAACAATGCGCATACCGTCTCTGCCCGATTCGTCTCGGAGCTCGGTGATACCGTCTACCTTCTTCTCTTTGTGGCACTCTGCGATAGATTCGCAAAGCAAGCTCTTGTTAACACCGTAGGGAATTTCGGTAAAGATGATGCGACGGTTATCTTCCTCGATGGTAGCACGAGCACGGACCATAATGTGTCCCTTACCGGTTTCGTATGCTTGACGAATACCGTTAACACCGTAAATGGTTGCATAGGTCGGGAAGTCGGGACCCTTGAT
>JAFYRH010000355.1 GCA_017559555.1 Clostridia bacterium | reverse complement strand
TTTCCATTTGATTCTTCATTTGCTTGCACGTCCGGGCCGCAACCGCAACAACGCAAAGCGTTCTATTTCCATCAATGGCTTCAATGTCGATTTGGTAGGCTTACTTGGTCAAAACGGTGAAATTCCGCCTGCTTGGTATGGCATTTATACCTACCGCGCACTCGTCAAAGCTGCTGCACTGTTCGGTGACGGACAAAAAGAGGACGGCTATGCCGCGCTCGAATTGGCTGTTAGCCACTGTGAAAAGAGCGCTGCATTCAAAGTTGGAGATCTGCTCGATACGGGCAATGTTGAACTGTTTGGCGGGGTCAAACTGATTTGGGGCAAGGAACTTATCCAACTTCAAGATGGATCAAAAGAACCGATCTCTTATGGTTGGGAAGTTGAATATGGCGCATCCAGTGCCTATTATGCTATGACTACTCCGCGTGGATGGGAATGGTTCAATTCCGTTCGCGAAGAGCCTCGCTTTAAGGAATACATTGAACGTGTTCACAAAATTATGAATAAAGGCTAATCCAAAACCGCCGAGAGTAACCAAACGATTGCTCTCGGCGGCTCTGTATTTCAACCTTCTTAGCGGATAGGGTTAGTGGCCCCTAGCCGCTCGCGGCAGCAAAAGCGAGGTTTTACCTCGCGTCGACTGTCTGTATGTGAACTGACAAATTTATTTCTATATCTGTTGTGAGAAAGTTTTTGAAGGGGTGTGGGGGAACTTTTTTCAAAAAGTTCCCCCACGTAAACCGCGTCCTATTCAATTAAAACACAGGATATCCTGCTTTTGTGTGTGCTTCTACGAGGTCGTTGCACATTGCCACGATTTCATCGGGGGAGAGTTGTGCACCGGTGTGAGGATCCATCATAGCGGCTTGATAGAGGTACTCGATCTTGCCTGTGCGAGCCGCTTCAATGGTGAGGAGCTGCGGATAGATATTGGAGCAGTTCATAGCTGCAAGCTGGAGGGGGAGATCTCCTACGTAGGTGGGGGTTACACCGTTGCGGTCAACGAGGCAGGGGACCTCAACGCAAGCCTCTCGGGGCAGGTTGGAGATGCAACCGTTGTTGAGAATGTTTCCGCCAATCTTGTAGGGAGTGTTCGTCCAAATCGCTTCCATAATGCGGGATGCATATTCGTGAGAACGAGTGTGTTGAACGTTGCCGCCGTTGAGAATTTCTTCCTTTTGCTTTTGCCAAGCCGCAATTTGATTGATGCAGCGACGCGGATATTCGTCAAGTGGAATATTGAACTTTTCAATCAGATCATCGCGACCTGCTTTGATGTAAAAGGGATTGTATTCAGCGTTGTGCTCACTGCTTTCGGTGCAGTAGTAGCCGAGCTTATCAATGTAGTCATAGCGAACCATATCCCAGTGCTTTTCATTTGCGTTCTTTTCTTTTGCGCGACGTTTGATTTCAGGGTAGAGGTCGTTGCCGTCTTTGTCGAAGATTTCAAGCAGCCACGCCATGTGGTTAATGCCAGCAATCTTTGTCTTTACGGTTGTGGGATCGATATCCATTCCAAGACCTTTGAGCAGGTGAGGTGCACAAACTTGAACACTGTGGCAAAGACCAACCGTCTTTACTTTTGTGTAGCGTTGCATATAGCCCGAAAGGATAGCCATAGGGTTGGTATAGTTGAGGAACCACGCGTTGGGGCAAACCTCTTCGATATCCTCTGCAAAGCCCTTCATAACGTGAATGGTACGCAAGCCGCGCATAATGCCGCCAATACCGAGGGTGTCGCCAATGGTTTGGCGCAGACCGTATTTCTTCGGAATTTCAAAGTCGATGATGGTGCAAGGGTCATAAAGACCGACTTGAATAGCATTGACAACGAAATCGGCACCGCGAAGAGCATCCTTTCTTTCGGGAATGCCGAGGTACTTTTTAATGGTTGCACGACCTTCGTTAATGGTCTTATTCATGCCTTCAATTACAAGATAAGATTCTTCCAAACGGTCGGGGTCAATGTCATAAAGTGCAATTTCAGCATCGTGGAAAGAAGGGCAGAGCATAGTGTCTCCAAGAACATTTTTAGAAAATACGGTGCTTCCCGCACCCATAAATGTAACCTTCATTTTGTTTTTTCCTTTCAAAAATAGATATATTGTCCAAAAAATCTATCTTAACACTAATATTATAGCTTATATTTTTTTAAAAAGCCATTGCAAAATGTAACTAAAATATGGTATAATGTAACTAATTTGAGGAGGTGATGGTAAATGAGAGACGTTGCATTGGTCAATCGCGGATTTTCGGACCTCAACCCCTTGATTTTGGGAGAGGAGCAGTGCAGACCGCATCACAGATACGGTCCCGCTGTTAGGCAGTACACGCTAATTCATTTTGTTGTCAGCGGTAGAGGTGTGCTCGAAAAAGGCTGTACCAAATATTCGGTGTCTGCAGGGCAAGCGTTTATTATTCTGCCCGGTGAGATTACTACCTATTATACAAGCGATGAACCATGGGAATATAAATGGATTGGCTTTGATGGTGATCTAAGCCTGCAATTT
>JAFYRH010000354.1 GCA_017559555.1 Clostridia bacterium | reverse complement strand
GGGAGCCTTGATCGGAACACCTGCATCCATCAGTGCGAGGGTAGAGCCGCAAACGGAACCTTGAGAGGTAGAACCGTTGGAGGATACAACGTCGGATACCAAACGGATAGCGTAGGGGAATTCTTCCTCAGAGGGGAGAACGGGAACAAGAGATCTTTCAGCAAGTGCACCGTGACCGATTTCACGACGTCCGGGGCTTCTTACAGGCTTAGCTTCACCGGTGGAGAAGCCGGGCATGTTGTAGTGGTGCATATATCTCTTGGTGGTTTCGTTGTCAATACCATCAAGCATTTGAGCCTCGGAAAGAGTGCCAAGGGTTGCAACGGTCAAAACCTGAGTTTGACCTCTGGTAAAGAGACCGGAACCGTGAGTGCGGGGCAGAACGCCAACCTCACTGCCAAGGGGACGAATTTGATCCATGCTACGACCGTCAACGCGCTTCTTGTCAACAAGCAGCCAACGACGAACGATCTTCTTTTGAATCTTGTAGATGAGCTCTTCCATAATGTTGGGGAGCTCAGGATACTTTTCGGTAAAGTTTTCAAGGATGGCATCCTTAACGGGAACCATTCTTGCATCACGTACGTTCTTGTCATCGGTGTCAAGAGCGTTCATAACGTCCTTTTCGCAGAATGCGAAGATTTCGTCGAACATATCGTGGTCGAGTTCGCAAGAAGGATATTCGAACTTCTTCTTGCCAATTTCATCGATGATGCCGTTGATGAAGCCGAGCAGATCCTTGATCTCTTCGTGAGCCTTCATAATTGCATCGTAAACGATGTCGTCTTCAACTTGATTTGCACCTGCTTCGATCATAACGACCTTTTCCATAGATGCGGCAACGGTGAGTTGAAGATCGCTCTTCTTTTGCTCTTCAGCGGTGGGGTTGAGGACGATCTTGCCGTCTACCAAGCCCATGAATGCGCCGCCGATGGGGCCGTTCCACGGAATATCGGAGATTGCCAGAGCGGTGGAAGCACCGATCATAGCGGTGATTTCAGGGGAGCAATCGGGGTCAACCGACATAACAACGAGAGTCAGAGCCACGTCGTTTCTCAAATCCTTGGGGAAGAGAGGACGAATGGGACGGTCGATAACGCGAGAGGTCAAAACTGCCTTTTCGCTAGGCTTGCCTTCACGCTTGAGGTAGCCGCCGGGGATCTTGCCGGCTGCATACATTCTCTCGTCAAAGTCAACAGAGAGGGGCAAGAAGTCGATGCCGTCACGGGGCTTTTCAGATGCGGTTGCACAGCAGAGAACTGCGGTGTCACCGTAGCGGCAGAGAACAGAGCCGTTAGCCAAGCCTGCCATTTTGCCGGTCTCGATTACCAGGGGTCTGCCGGCGTAGGTGTACTTGAACACCTTGTAATTTTTGAAATTCATGGGTTCACTTTTGGTGATGTTCATTTTACAAATTCCTCCGTTTTAAAATTTGGGGTTGCTCTCGCGGAGGTTTAGCACTTAACCTTGGGTCGGAAAGGGGAGCCTCTCCGGCACACGGTTAACTGCTAATCCAACCGTGAGAAATGATGTTTTTGAGAAAAAAACAAACAAGGAGTGAGGGCAGTGACAAAACTGCCGCTGCTCTCAACTCCCAATGTTTGCTTTACTTTCTCAAGCCGAGCTTGCTGACGATCGCGCGGTAACGCTCGATGTCGTTCTTTTGCAGGTAGTTCAACAGACTTCTTCTTTGACCGATCATCTTTTGCAGACCGCGGCGGCTGTGGAAGTCCTTCTTGTTGACTTTCAAGTGCTCGGTCAGGTTAGCGATGCGGCTGGTCAGAATAGCAATTTGTACTTCGGGAGAACCTGTGTCGCCCTCGTGAGTAGCATATTGCGCGATGATGTTGTTTTTGAGTTCCTTCTGCATGGTATTTTTCACCTTTCAAAAAAATTATTTACGTTTCACTCAGCAATCGGTGGGTGAATCAGCTGCTCGACAGCCTCGTATCCGAAAACCGAGCTCACGCATACGATAGTATTATACCACACTTTTTTCGTTTTGTAAATAGTTTTTTCAAAACTTTTTATTATATTTATATATTTTATAAGAAATATTTTCGCGTATCGCGCCCCCGCGCGAAGAAAAAGCAAGATTTTAGAGAGAAAAGAGGATAAAAAAGACAAAAGCAGGCGACGTAGGTCGCCTGCTTTTATGTTTCACGTTCTTCAAAAAAATCATTTACCGTGCAACCGAGTGTTTCGGCAAGGATGGGGAGAACGGTAATGTCAGGATAACATTCCTCACGCTCCCATTTCGAAATTGCCTGCGGTGACAAGCCCAATCTTGTGGCGAATTGCTCCTGCGTCAATCGGT
>JAFYRH010000353.1 GCA_017559555.1 Clostridia bacterium | reverse complement strand
TTAAAAGAGAACTTGGGAAATTCATCTCATCGAGCAGTTATCAATGCTTTGAAACGATTTAGAGATTTTTTAAATCAATAAAACACCTTCGAACCTTGTATTTGATTCTGCGTTTTATCTCCTCAAAATTTCCCCTTGACACCGCGCACTATAAAATGATATAATAAATATAGTATCTAACAAAAAATCTCTCCGCCGCTTTGCGGCAGAACGGAGGCATTTATGAAGAAATATATTCTCGCCCTTGATGAGGGAACGACCAGCGCGCGTGCGATATTGTTTGATCGCGACAGCCGCATCGTTTCTATGGCGCAACACGAAATTGCACAAATCTATCCTGCCCCCGGTTGGGTAGAGCAGGACCCGATGGATATCTACGCAAATCAATATGCATCCCTTACCGAGTGCATTGCCAAGAGCGGTATCTCTCCCGATGAAATCGCGGCGGTTGGCATTACCAATCAGCGCGAAACGGTCATAGTTTGGGAACGCTCCACGGGTAGACCTATCTACAATGCCATTGTGTGGCAATGTCGCCGCACGGCGGATATGTGCGAGGAATTGGAACGCGCAGGGCATTCGGAATACGTTCGTGTTACAACGGGACTCCGCTTTGACCCCTATTTCAGCGGTACGAAGATCAAGTGGATCCTCGACCACGTAGAGGGCGCACGCGAGCGCGCCAAGGCAGGGGAATTGATGGTCGGCACGGTTGACACTTGGTTGACTTGGAAGCTGACAGAGGGACGTGTATTCGTCACCGACCGCACCAATGCTTCCCGTACATTGCTCTGCAACATTCACACGGGTGAGTGGGATGAAGAGATGCTCAAAATTCTTGACATTCCGCGCGAAATGCTCCCCGAAATTCGCAGCAGTAGTGAAGTTTACGGATATTTTCAATGTATGGGCACCGAAATTCCGATTGCGGGAATTGCCGGTGACCAGCAAGCAGCTTTGTTTGGTCAAGGATGCTTTGAAGCAGGCGAAGCCAAGAATACATACGGCACGGGTTGCTTCTTGCTCACACACACGGGCAATAGCGCCATTCACAGCTCTCACGGGCTTCTTACCACCGTTGCGGCTACCGAGGCAGGCAAGCCTATGGAATACGCCCTTGAGGGCAGTGTATTCGTCGGTGGCGCGGTCATTCGTTGGTTGCGCGACGAAATGAAGCTTATTCACGATGCCAAGGATAGCGAATATTTTGCAAAAAAGGTTGATGATTGCGGCGGCGTATATTTTGTTCCCGCTTTTTCGGGTCTTGGAACGCCCTATTGGGATGCACATGCTCGCGGAACCATTGTTGGACTGAGCGCAGGTGTGGGCAAGAATCATATCATTCGCGCGGCTCTTGAATCGATCGCATACCAAAGCGAAGATCTGCTCTCGGCAATGAATGCCGATATGCAAAACGTTTCCGGCGAGATGCAAAAAATCCATAGCCTGCGTGTTGATGGCGGTGCATCGGCAAACGGACTTTTGATGCAAATGCAAAGTGACCTTTCGGGCATTGAGGTTTTGCGTTCTGCCAATCCCGAAGCAACTGCGGCAGGAGCTGCATACCTTGCAGGACTTGCGGTGGATTTCTTCCGTGACAGAGCAGAGCTCAAAAACAAATTGGGAGCGGGAACGGTTTACAATCCCGGCATCGATCAAGCAACACGTGAAGAGCGTATGCAAGGATGGCACCGTGCCATCAAAGCTTGTCGCGTATTTTCGGAAAGTGAGGAATAAGCAATGGCAGTAAAAAAACAGGAACTGAAAATTTTATCAAACGATGGCGTGCATAAGCTCGCAGGTGTGGTTTTTCTGCCCTCGGTTGAGCCTATTGGCTTCTTTCAAGTTGTTCACGGCATGACCGAATATATTGGACGTTATGAGCGTTTTATGATTGAGATGGCAGAGCGTGGATGGATCTGCTTTGGTCACGACCACCTCGGTCACGGACATTCTGTCAACGATGAGAGCGAGCTTGGTTTTATTGCGCACGAAAACGGTGCCGACCTTTTGCAACGTGACGTGAAAAAGGTAGCAGACCCCATTATCAAGCACTACACCACAGCAGGCAAAAAACTGCCTTATGTTCTGATGGGTCACAGTATGGGCTCGTTTATTGTTCGCTTGGCAGTTGAAAAGAAATACGTTGCTCCCGACCGTCTCATCGTTATGGGCACGGGAGGTCCCAATCCCGTTGCAGGTATTGGACTTGTACTGATTAATATTATCAAGAAACTGCGCGGTGAACGTCATATTTCCAAGCTTTTGGATGACGTGGCATTTGGTAGTTACAACGATGCTTGGGGCGGCGGAACAGAGCTTGATACCGACCCGTGGTTGACCTCGGATGTGGGCGTTCGTATGCGTTACTACGCAGATCCCCTTTGTACATTCCAATTTACCGCGAGTGCTATGGGCGATTTGGTTACACTCACCAAAGAAGCCAACCGCAAAGAGTGGTTTACCAATATGCCCAAGAATATTCCCGTTCTTTTGGTATCGGGTCAAGACGACCCCGTTGGCGATTTTAGCGACGGCGTCGAAAAGGTGCACAGTATGCTTCTCAAGGCAGGCGTAAAATCCGAAATGAAGATTTACGAAAATGCACGTCACGAAATTCTCAACGATGTTTCCTATAACGAAGTTGTAAGAGATATTTTGGCGTTTTGCA
The DNA here is from genome assembly GCA_017559555.1 of Clostridia bacterium. Taxonomy (GTDB): domain Bacteria; phylum Bacillota; class Clostridia; order Oscillospirales; family CAG-272; genus UMGS1865. Next base: position 169 of record JAFYRH010000353.1, on the reverse strand, counting down.
GATAAGAGCAACAATAAAAGGTGCGGTTCGATTGTGAACTGCACCTTTTGTTTACACATTTTATTTCTTCATTTCTTTCAAAATTTGTTTGAGAAGGTCCTCGGTGGTAGGGTTGGCTTCGCGGTCAAGGCGTGCCTTTTCTGCCGCTTCGGCGGCGATGCGAGCTGCT
>JAFYRH010000352.1 GCA_017559555.1 Clostridia bacterium | reverse complement strand
GATGGCGAACTTACTTTAGCCTTCCCCTTGAGGGGAAGGTGGCAAATCCGACTTGAGGATTTGACGGATGAGGTGTAGGATGCGGAGCATCCGTTAAGACCTATTGCTTGGCTTCGGATATCTTTTTTAAAATATCCGAGCAGACGCCTTCAAAATTTTCACAACTATCCAAATTTGAATACCGTGTAACAGTAATACCTAAACTGTTCAAAAAATCATCTCTTATAAAATCGTCTTGAACACCTTGCTTTGAGAAGTGTTGTGAGCCATCCAATTCAATTACAAGTTTTGCTTCTGCACAGTAAAAATCAACAATGTAGTTTCCAATCACCTTTTGCCGTTGAACTGTTTGCGGTAATTTCTTCAAAAAATCGTACCAAAGATGCTTTTCCTCATCGGTCATATTACGACGTAGAATTTTGGATAAGTTTGTGAGTTTTTTGTTGCTTGTTTTGTTCATTAAAACACACTTGCTTATTGAATACCCGTGTGTCCGAATCCGCCCGCTCCGCGCTCGGTTTCGTCAAGGGAGGCAACCTCCAAAAAGGATGCGGTGGCAACGGGCAAAAACATCATTTGTGCAATTCTGTCACCGCGGTGAACCTCAAAAGGCTCTTCTCCGTGGTTGATCAGGCAAACACCAATCTCGCCGCGGTAGTCGCTGTCAATTACACCAATGCCGTTGGCAAGAGAAACGCCTTTCTTTACGCCAAGTCCGCTACGTCCTGCAATGACGGCTACGTATTCGCTCGATTCGGGGGAGATCGAAAGACCTGTGGGAATCAGTTTTCTCTCGCCGGGGGCGAGGATAACGGTTTCGTTTTCTTCAATCGCCGCGCGCAGATCAACCGCCGCCGAGCCACTCGTTGCATATTCGGGCGCGCTCATTCCGCGAGACAGCTTGATATTTACATTCAGTTTCATGGTGATACTCCTTAAAGAATTGAAGTGTTTTTGGAGGGAGGGGGGCTTTCTTGGGAAGAAACGCCCCCCTCCCTCCAAACCACCCACCCCCTCAAGAACTTTCACCACGGGACAGAGTGTGAACACCCCGTCCGTGGTGAAATCTTCTTTTTGGTGTGGGATGAAGAAGAAAGAGGTTTCTTCTAAGGAAAATCTACTTTTGTAGGGGATTGGTATCTTATAATCACAAACAACTTTCTTGCGTTAGCAAAAGCGAGATTTATCCCGCGTCGCCTATCTGTCGGGAAACCAACGAGTCTGTTTGGGAAAATGGTGTGAAAGTTCTTGAAAGGGGTGTGGGGGAAACTTCTTCCAAGAAGTTTCCCCCACAAAAAAACCATAAAAGTCCCCTTAATGAATTGCAGTTCCTTCGGGTACGGAGTCGTCAACGAAGATGACCTTACAGCCGCAAGCGTTGTTGGTAGCGGCAAGGAGCATACCTTGGGAGTTGACGTTGCAAATACGGTTGGGCTTGAGGTTTGCAAAGACGATAATCTTGCGACCAACGAGCATTTCGGGGGTATATTCTTCTTTGATAGAAGACATGATAACACGTTCACCGATGCCGTCAAAGAGGGTAAGCTTGAGGCAGGAGTGAGACTTACGAACAGCCTCTGCCTTGAGAACCTTGCAAACACGGAAGTCGAGCTTTGCAAAATCGTCGATGTTGACTTGTTCCTTAACGGGCTCAACGGGGTCAGCTTCGCGAACCTCGGGAGCGGCTTCCTCTTCGGGAGCACATTCTTCGCAAGGGGTATCAGCAGCGATTTCTTCTTCGGTTTGTGCATAGGAGAAATCCAAAAGACCTACGTACTTATCGGCTTCGATTGCATAGAGGAAGAGATAGAGACGGGGGCCCTTTTCTTTGTCGATGAGGAGCTTGTAAACGTTACGGAAGAAGTTTCCTTGCAAGCCCTTGAGCTCCTTGTCGGTCATATCGGTACCGTAAACGGTCTTGGGGATAGCATAAAGCTCGGTGTTGAGCTCATCCAATGTGTAGCCGCCCTTTGCAATGTAAGCGTGGAGCAGTTCAATGGTCTTCTTCTCGTTTTCGTCAAGGGTGTTCCAAACCTCAAAGTTACGGGTCGCACGAAGACGGTTGACTTGGTCGGGTGCGCATTGCTCAAGCCAGAATTTTGCACGGTCGAGACGGTCGGCAAATTGCTCTGCGGTGTAGGGTGTGCCGATTTTTTCGAATACCGTCTCAAGCATAGGCACGTTAAAGTTAACAATGGAGCCGAGTTGAACAAGCAGAGAGAAGGGAACGGTTTCAATTTCGCGACCCTCAACCTTGCAGTTGTACATAATGTCGGCAATCACGTCGGAAGCTTTGCCTTCGCGAACGTCGGAGAGCATCTTATCGAACTCAAAGTATTGACGAAGAATACCGTCATCAAAGCAGAAGTCAAATGCCTTGGTGGGATCGGTCTTGGAATAGAGCCAAAGAATGATCTCGGGTTGGTAGAGCTTGAGCAGAGTTTCGGGAGTGAGGTTGAGACCCGAAGAAGAGGACATCTTACCGGTCATACCCTTAATACCGATGAACTCATAACCTTGGAACATCGGGGGCTCAAAGCCGAAGATCTTTTTGGAAACGATCTTGGAGTTAGAGTAAGAACCTGTGGGAGCGGCGTGATCTTTTCCACCGGGCTCAAAGTCAACTTGCTCGTATCTCCAACGCATAGGCCAGTCAATCTTCCAACCAAGCTTGCAATCAAAGTCGGTCAAGAAGTTGAAGTGACCGGAGTGACCGCAACGACAGGTGTAGTCTGCCTCGGTGCAATCCGCGGAGAGATTGGTGATGGTAGTAAAGTCGGTGTGGCACTTGGGGCAAAAGATGCTTACGGGGTAGTAAACAGCCTTTTCGGCATCGTGCTCAGCCTTGAGCTCTTCCGCGCTCTTGGTGGTGTCTTTTGTCTTAAAGGAGTCGAGAATTTCAAAAATTTCTTCTCTCTTTTGCAAGGACTCGATAATGTCCTTGGTGTATTTGCCGGAGCGGTACATATCTGCTTGATAGCGGCAATCGAGGTTGATGCCGAATTGCTCCATCGCCTTGAGGAACTCTTCCTCAAAGTGCTTTGCATAGTTTTCGTGGCAGCCCCAAGGGTCGGGAATATCAACGTAGGGGGAGCCGATATATTTGTCGTAGTCGCTGCCAACAACCGCTTGCACGTTTGCGGGAATCTTGCGGCAACGGTCGTATTCGTCCCAAGAGAAGAGCAGCTTTGCTTTTTTGCCAAGCTTTTCAAGGGCACGAACGACCATCAAGGACGTAGCAACGTCACGGAAGTTACCAATGTGAACAGAGCCCGAGGGACTAATGCCCGCGGCGCAAACGTATTCTTCCTTTTCAGGGTTGCGCGCAATAATTCTTTGCGCAATTTCTTCTGACCAATGCATAATTGGGAACCTCATTTCTATAAAAAATAGATAAAAATTATATACAACATATTATTGTAACACAAAAAAATGTGCTTGTCAAGGAATTACGGCTTTTCTGATAAAAAAGTTAAAAAGAATGAAAAGCCGGGGGAAGACGAAAAGAAAATCACTTGACAAACGGCGCAAATTTCCAAATTTGGGCAAATGTGTTGCATTTTTGTTGCTTTTGTGATATAATATAGCACATAAAATGTTTAAGGAGTCTTTGAAGAAATGAAAAAGGACTTAAAAACAAGATTGGTAAGCCGCAAGGTGAAAAAGCCGAACCCTGTTTTGATGGCGATCGGAATGTGGTTTGTAGGCATTTTGAATAAAATATACGGAGTGCAGTTCAGCTACGATTACGACCGCAAAGCCATTCAAAAGGAGCCTGTGGTTTTGCTTTCTGCGCACGCGTCAAGAACCGAATTTGTTTATTCGATTTATGGCTTTGGGCGGCATGATATCAACGTTGTTTGCGGATATCAAAACATCCTCAAAAAAGGGTTGTATCATCTGTTTATTCAATTTGGAGCAATCTCCAAATATTTGTATCAGCCCGACTTTATGTGCGTCAAGAATATGCTGCGTGTGCTCAAACGGGGCGGTGCTATCGGGCTTTTCCCGGAGGGGATCCAATCCACAAGCGGCAGCACGCACCCCATCAATCCGGCAACTGCACAGTTTATCAAAAGCTGCAAGGCAAACGTTGTGGTTTGCACGTCAAAGGGCGCGTATCTTGCAACCAACCGCTATTCCTCCGACCGCAAAAAGGGATACATCGGTTTGCATTACAGCCATTTGTTCACGCCTCAAATGCTTGCAGAACTTTCGGTTGAAGAAATCTACGAGCGTATTTTAAAGAGCATTCGTTACAACGATTTTGCCTTTAATAAAGAGGCGCGTCACAAGTACGTTGGCAAGCTTCCCAACGCATCGGGTCTTGATAAAATTCTTTACAAGTGCCCCGATTGCAAAAAGGAATACACCCTGCACGTACCTCACGAAACCGTCAAATGCGATTGCTGCGGCTTTGAGGTTGGCGTGAACGAGTACTACGATCTTGTTCCCATCAACGGAGAAAACGTTCCCGAGGATATCGACGCGTGGTTCAAATGGCAACGCAGATGCGTACGCGATGAGATCAAAAGTGATGCGTTTGAAATGACTCTTGAGGGCAGTCTTTGCACCGTAAAGCTCGATAAACTCAGAAAACCGCCTCACAACCGAGAGGTTTTGTCGGTTGGCAAGGCAACTTTAACAAACCGCGGATTTTCTTTTGAGGGAGAACTTGACGGAAAAGCTGTGAATTTCTCATTTGATGCAAAATCGATTTATTCTATTACCTTTTCCACAAAAGGATTTTTAGAGTTTTATCACAATAACGACTATTTTATGATTATCCCCGAAAACCAAAACCAATGTCTTATTAAGTGGACGCTTGCGGCAGAAGAAATTCACAATCTCTATGACGAGAGGTGGAGAGAGGCTTGCGAGGACGTTTACGAGTATGAAAAAGGAGAAATTTATGGGTAAATCAAAAGAACTCGACGTAAAAGTAAAGTTTGGACTCAAAAGTTTTATCACCGTTGTTGCAATTCTCTTGGCTGTTTTGGTGGTTGTGGGCGTGCTCACGTATGTGATTCCCGCAGGACGTTACACCGTTTACACAACCGACGAAACCAAAGCGAATGAGCCTTTTTATCAATATACCACCGACGAGTCGCTCAACAAGCAGATCGTCATCGATTCTTACCGCGAGCTGGAAGAGGGAGAAAACACATCCCGTCTGCCCGTATACCGTTGGTTGACCTCTCCCTTTGAAGCACTCATTTTTGGTGTCAACAGCACCAATATGATTATGATCATTGCGCTGCTTTTGGTGCTTGGCGGAACCTTTAAGGTGTTGGAAGAAAGCGGCGGACTTGTCTCGCTTGTCAGAGTGATTATGGAGAGACTCCACGCAAAGCGCTTTGCCGCTATTTGGGTCATCACCGCAGTGATTATGATTTTGTCGGCGGTGTTTGGTCTGCAAGAGCAGCTGCTAATTCTTTACCCCGTATTTGCAATGTTGTGCGTGGCGCTCAACTGGTCGCGCTTTACGGCAATCTCCTTTGTTTTGATTGCATCGGGCGTAGGCTTTACCACAGCAATCACCAACCCCCTCACCATTGGAACCGCATCCATTGCCGCAGGAACAAGTGTGACTGACGGAATGTGGTACCGTTGCATCATTTTTGTTGTGATGTATGTTATTACCGCTTTGTTTTTGACTACCTTGGCAAAGAGCGATGAAAAGAAAGCAACCGAAAAATTTGACGTTGACGGCTTTGTGATGGTCACTCCCGAGGAACACAAGGATGATATCCGCAAGGCAAAAATGATTACGGTGTTGTTCTCTGTTGCTCTGTTGTCGGTTATCGTTACAACGGCAATCGATTCTTTGCGTTCTCTTGCAATGGTCTTCATGGCGGTTGCATTTATTGTGGGAACGGTTATCGTCGGCAAGCTTTTGCTCGGTACATACAAGCAACTCGGCAAGAGCTTTGTCAAAGGTGTTAAAGATGTTCTCCCCTCCATCGTTATTATTATGATTGCGTTTGGTATTACGCACATTGCGCAAGAGGGCAACATTTTGCACACCATCTTCTATTATTTCTACAATTCCGTTACCAACATTTCGCCTTATCTCGCGGTTGTTATTTTGTATGCGTTCGTGCTGATTATCGAGTTTTTCATTCCGAGCGCATCCGCAAAGGCGGTTCTCATCATCCCCATGCTGACATTGGCACCCATCGAGGGCATCAGCAAAACGGTCATCATTCTGACCTATTTGTTTGCCGATGGATACACCAACGTTTTGTACCCCACCTGCGGCACCCTGCTTGTAGGCTTGGGACTTGCGGACGTCAGCTTTGCACAATGGTTCAAAAAGACCATTCTGTTCCAGCTCTTCTTGATGGTTCTCTCTATCGCGTTCTTAATGCTGGCGGTCTTTATTGGGTTGTAATAGATTGACACGTGCGCTTTGAACGAGCAAAAGTTTATTGAATCAATAGCTAAGAAACGGGCAACATCACTTCGGTCGGTGTTGCCTTTTCTATTTATTTTTTCATATCCTCTTGAAAATTTGATTTTTTTCGTGTATAATGAAGGCAGAAACAACGAAAGGCGGTGCTTTTGATGAAGCACGTAGAAATTTACACCGACGGTGCCTGCCGGGGAAACCCGGGTAGAGGCGGTTGGGGAGCGGTGCTTGTTTATCGCGGCATCGAGCGTGAGATGTCGGGCGGTGAGGCAATGACCACCAACAACCGCATGGAGCTTACGGCGGCAATCGAAGCACTCGCAGCGCTCAAAGAGCCCTGCCGTGTTACGCTTACGTCAGATTCCAAATATCTTGTTGATGCAATTGAGCAAGGATGGGCGAGATCTTGGAAGGCTAAAGGATGGCGTAAAGCCGACAAATCCCCGGCTCTCAATCCCGATTTGTGGGAGAAGCTTTTAAATCTTCTCGACACTCACGAGGTCGAGCTCGTATGGGTCAAGGGGCACGACGGACACCCGTATAACGAGCGGTGCGATAAGCTTGCAACCGCGTTTGCCGATAGCTTCCCCGAGCCGACCACAGCAGATGCTCCCGATGGCGAAAACATTTGATTTTGCATTACGTATATACGAAAAAAGGAGATAAAACGATGAAAACGAGAGAAACAAGAAGAGAACGCAAAAACGCAAAATTCGCACAAAAGGCGAGAGAGGAGATACAACTTTGTTCCATCGTCGGTGAATTCCACAAGGCGTATCTCGAAATTGAATTGGGCTGTGAGGAAGCATACCTCGAAAGAATTCAGGCTCGCCTGAAAGAATTGGAAGCGCAAGCTGCATACGACACAACAGAAGTGGAAGAAGACGGAATTGTCAACTACACAAGACGTTCCGGTAACAGAGGCTACAGAAAGCAAACTCTTGAATTTTGATGATTTTAACAGAAAAAGCACACGAAGAGGGCAACTTCGTGTGCTTTTTTAAAACAGAATTAAAAGAAGGGATGTTTTGTAAAATCTCGGAAAAAACTTGACAACCGATGGTTGATTTGTTATAATACTAATAGTTGATTTTTTTGTGTCGTTTAGGAGAAAAAAATGAAAACAGCAACCAAAATGCTTATTTGCCTATTGGCACTGTGTATGCTTTTGCCGTGTGCGGTTTCGTGTAATCAAAAAAAGAAGAAGCCGGCAAGCAACCAAAACAAAAAACCGACATCGAGTGTCGTTACAACGGTCGATCCCGATGCTGATATCGAAAAACCCGACATCATCGATATGGACGGTTACACCTACAAGGCATACGTTCGCGATTTTGCAGGTGACACTCTCGACGAGCAATTGGCAAGCGGTAACAATCTTTACCGTTGCATCGACTTTTGGATTGATGAAGCAAACAGCGAGCAAGACGTTATTTCGTTTGCCGTTTACACAAGAAACAACCGCATCGAGGCGGATTACAACTGCAGAATTCGTCAATTTGCATCCAACGGTAATCAAATCGACCAATTGAGATTGTTCTATACCAACGGCGACACCTACGATTTGGCTATTCTTTCTGCCAAGCCCGCAGCGCAAGCCGCTACTCAAAATCTGTTGCTCGATCTCAACGACACGACCTACACCAATTTGAGCCATCCGTCCTTTGACCAAAACTCCATTCACGAGCTGTCTATCGAAGATAACCTTTACTTCATTAGTGGCGATATGAACATTTCCACACTCGAGGTTGCGGGTCTTTCTCTTGTTAATATGGAGTTTTACGAGGATATGAAGGATAGTATTGTTGACGACTTGTTTGACGGCAACCAGCTCTATTCTAACATTTACAACCTCGTTACCGCTAAAAAGTGGACGATGGATGTACTGCTCAAAATTGCAACGCAGGCAAACATTGACGTTGATAAAAACGACGGTGACGATTTGAGTGTTATCGATAAAGGTGACACAATGGGTTACCACCAATATTTCTACTCCACGTTGTGGTATTTTTACGCTTCGGGCGGTCGCATCACAACCAAAAACGATGACGGCATTCCCGTACTGACCATTCATGAGGAGAAAAACCAAAACCTAGCAAATTACATCTACGATCATTTCAACCACGTTGTTTCCACTCCTTGGATTCCGCGTGCACAATCCTCCATTCTCGACCAAAACTTCCTCACGGGCGAGTTGTTGTTTATGGATTGCTCGTTGTTTGAAATCAGAACAGAGATTTATCCCTTTGCCGAGTTCGAATACGGTATTTTGCCTTGTCCCGTTTTTGAGGAAGGACAAGATTACAACAGTGTTATTTATTTTAACAACTGGGCGCATTTGTGGACACTCCCCAATATGCTCGAAAACACCGAATATGCAGAGCGTATGCTCGAAATTATGGCGGTTTATTCCAGCTTGAGCGGCTCCACTATGGATGCTTACTATGAAAGAACCATCTACCTCAACGCCGCTCGCGACAACGGTTCGCGCGAAGTACTTGACGTTGTCAGACAATCGTTGGTTTATGACATTGCTCTGATGTACGATTGGGGCGGACTTGAAACAATGCTGTGGGAGCTTTCCTACGCAACCGCCAATCCGTATGCTTCTGCCGTTAACGGTATTGAGGCTTCGGTAAATCCCAAAATTGAGGATACCCTCGAGCAGCTGCGCAACCCCTTAGGGGATTCATAAAGAACAAAACAAAAAAGATACGGTATGACGTTTTTCGCCATACCGTATCTTTTTTTGTAATTATTTTGCGGCTTTGAGTGCGAGGTCAAGCCAAACAAGACCTACGCTGAAAGCATCGTAAAGACCTTCTTTTTTGCCTTGCTTGAGAATCTTGTTGGGATCCTTGGAGTCGATAACTTGAATGAAAACGTCCTTGGGGAGCTTTTTGCCTTCTACTTCCTTGTAGGACATAATTTCAAGAACCAAAATACAGCTTTCGTTCATATCGCCATAGCAAATGGTGTTGCCTTCGCGAACCAGCGGCTTATCCAAATATTCGAGGAACTTGCCCTCTACTTTTTTTCTTGTATCTGCCATTTATCGTATCCTCCTATGGGTTGTTATCAATGTGTCTCTTACTATGATACCACGGAATTGCCAAAAAGTCAATGCTTATTTCACTTTTTTACAAAAGCGAAGCTAAAATTTGTTCAATCTCGGCAAGGGTTGTGGCTTGCATCACCGCGTTGCGGGCAATTGCCGCGCCGCGCATTCCGTGCAGATACCACGCAAGATGCTTTCGGCTTTCCGAAACACCCACGCGTTCTCCCTTTTCCCCAACAAGTCCGCGCGCGTGCTCGAGTGCGACCTCAAAACGCTCCTCGAACGTCGGGGGTGTGTATGCTTTTCCTTCGATTGCAGAGAGGATTTCGGCAAAGATCCACGGGTTTCCTTGCGCGCCGCGCGCGATCATAATGCCGTCGCAACCGGTCTCCTCGAACATGCGGAGCGCATCCGCGCCTGAGAAGATATCACCGTTGCCCACAACGGGAATATCCACCGCTTTTTTGACCTCGCGAATGATGCTCCAATCGGCTTTGCCGGCATACATTTGCTCTCTTGTGCGACCGTGCACACAGATCATCGAGGCGCCCGCATCGGCAAGACGTTTGGCAAGCTCCACCGCGTTGATGCTATCCTTGTCCCATCCTGCGCGAATCTTGACGGTGACGGGAATTTTGACAGCGTCTACCGTTTTTCGCACCACGTCTGCGGCTAAAGCGGGATTTTTTATCAGTGCAGAACCCTCACCGTTGCCAACGATCTTCGCCATCGGGCAACCCATATTGATGTCAATGATGGATGGGGGAACCTCGCTGATGCATCCGCGATAGTCGTTGCTCTCGAGCAACTGTGCGGCACGCGCCACGAATTCGGGCTCTGCGCCAAACAACTGAACCGCCATGGGGAGCTCCTCGCGCAGAACTGCCGCCAAAGGAGCGGTTTTGGTGCGCTCCTCGGTGACGGGGCGCTTGCAAAGCTGCTCGTAGCAAAGCGCCTTTGCCGACACCATTTCACTCACGGTGTACTCTGCGCCGAACCGACGCGCCATCGCGCGAAAGGTGCGGTCACTCACCCCCGCCAAGGGAGCAAGACATATTCCGTTTTTGATTGTAATGTCAGCAATTTTCATAACGGTCTCCGTTTTTGTGGTTTTTCTAACTTTTATTAAAAGCCCTTGTTGAAACGTTAAAGGAACTAAAAACAACTTTGAAAGCTCGGTTTTAGCGAGAGACTCTCCCCACGGGAGAGCTGGCGCCGCAAGGCGACTGAGAGGGAAAAGCAATAAAGCCCTCTCCGTCAAATGGCGCGAGCGCATTTGCCACCTCTCCCACAGGGAGAGGCTTAACAGAATGGTGCTTAATCGCCTATCGGCTCGGCATCCCACCAGAGCAAAACGTCGCCGCGTGGTGAGTAAACGATGGTGCCTTTGTAGTAACCATCTTTTAATGTTTGATCGGTGGTTTGAAATTTCTCAATATGGTGGTTATGTCTTATGCTTTCCATGTCGCCATGCTCGTTTGTCCATTGTAAATGATCGGACCCACGAGGGTGGGCATCATAGTAAAATTCGCCGGTGGAGGTGACGTAATTCTCGTTTATCATATCCTC
>JAFYRH010000351.1 GCA_017559555.1 Clostridia bacterium | reverse complement strand
CACGTCGCCCGTTGCCGCCAAAATAGCGGTGCGAACAGCGCATCCTTTGCCTTGGTTCTTCTCATAAGCGATAACGCGAACGTTGGGCAGATTCAAAGCTTCTACGGTCTTATCGCAACCGTCGGTGCTACCGTCGCTGCAAAAAACGATTTCATAATCCTCAAAGTTAGCGGACATATATTCGGAAAGCGTTTTTGCGCTTTCTGCAATTACACGATTTTCATTGTACATAGGAACACAAACCGAAATCTTCATAGGTCAATCTCCTTTTTTATAAATAAAAATATCAAAGTCAAGCTCTGTTTGTAGGGTGTCTATATTTTGCAATTTTATGCGGTCGGACTCTGAGGTGCGCCAATAGTACGGTGTCATAGAGAAAAGCGCCTCGATAGTTTCGTTCCCCTCAACAGTCACGGTGTATGTCAAACGGCGGCGTTCCACCTCTACCATTTGGGTTGGCAAATCGGCTCTGCCGGGATTGAGATAGGGATTTTCGTAAAGAACCTGCTTGAGCCCCATCAAATGTCGCTCTCCTGCACCAACGAGGATCAAATATCCGCCATTTTTGAGTACACGGGAGAATTCTTCCTCGCAGCAAGGTGCAAACAAATTGGTTACAGCATCGCAGGTTTCATCCCTCACGGGAATGGAAAAAATACTGCCTACCGCAAATGCGGCACCCGTGACGTTTTGCTTTGCCTGCTTGGCGGCAGAATCGATGCCTGCACGTGAAAGATCTACGCCCAAAACGGCTCGATCATTTGCCATTCGGTTGGTGTAATACCCCTCACCGCATCCTGCATCGAGCACGGTTTTGGCATTCAAATTTTGCAAAATCGTGTTGATTTCATTGGAAAGCGGTTCGTAATATCCCGCACTTAAAAAAAGCTTTCGTGCATTGACCGCTTCTTTCAAATCTCCTTCTCCGTCTCCCGGACGGGTGAGATTGAGGTATCCGCTACGGGCAAAATCGTAAGAGTGCGTTCGAGTGCCTTGGCATTTGCAAGACCTGCCATCCTCGGTTATTTGCATGGATGTAGCACACACGGGGCAACGCAACATCGCAAGAACAGTATTGTTCACTGTCATTCCTCCGATTGTTCTAATATTTCGCGCTCGCCGAGCGCAGGAGCAAGAATGTCGAGTTCAAACCAAAACGTAGAACCGCTTCCAACTTGACTTTCTACACCGTAAGCGGCATTATGCAAATCAAGGACGCCTTTTACAATAGAAAGTCCAAGACCTGTACCGATCATTGCGCGGCGGTGTACTTTATCAACTTTATAATAGCGATCCCAAATTTGCGAAATTTGGTCGGGTTCGATGCCCTGTCCGGTATCGGTAACGCTGATGCGCACACGATTTTCGTGCACCGTTTGCTGAACGGTAACAGAGAGATCTTCACCGGTATAGTTGATAGCGTTGTTAATTAGATTATAAAGAACCTGCAAGAGCATTCCTCGGTCTGCAAAAACCGCGGCTCTCTCGCAAGAGATAAACGTGATATGATAGCCTTGATGTGCCGTAAAGGCATCGTAACGCTTCATAACTTCCTCTACTGCGGCAGTCAGGTCGAACTCCTCAAACATGGCTTTGTAGGATCCCGATTGAATTTTAGAAAGGTCCAAAAGGTCGTTGACAAGCTCGGAAAGTCTTGTAGTCTCGTCGATAACGACCTGAATATTTTCGGAAGTGTTCTCTCCCGGAATATCACGCATAACCTCGCTATATCCTTTGATCATTGTCAAAGGTGTGCGCAGATCGTGCGAAATATTAGCAATAAGTTCCTTTTGCAAACGGTCAAGACGGGAAAGCTCGTGAGATGCATAGTTGAGTGTGTCGGCAAGCTCGCGCGTTTCGCGATATCCCTCACCTGAGAATTCTACATCGTATTTACCGTATGCCAATTGCTTTGCCGACTCGTTCATTTTAACAAGCGGCGACGAGATATGACGATAAAGATAGAACACCATTACACCTGCGCAAATGAGCAGGATAGTGGATATCCAAAGGAACTGTGTTTGCAGAATTTGTACGGTTGTGGAAAGGGGCTGCAGAGCGGCATTTAACACAATCAAATATGCGCTTCCGTCCCCTCTTTCAACCAATTCAAGATGTATCAATCGAACATTTGACATACTTGCCTGCGGCTTGTTATTTGGGAAAGGAGGACGCTTGTTATCTACTTCAAGCCCACCAAAGGTAAATCTACCGGTAAAGCTTCCTTCATTTTCGGCAGCCTTTTGACAAAGGCGAAGGATCTGCTCCGCCGCTAAAGTGTTACCTGCTTGCCCCGTAGCATCTACGCTGACAAGTTGTGTGATTTCATTTTCTGTCACACGATAAATTTCAACCCCCATAACACCGTCAAGTGCTTGGTCATAGGCGTGTATATCGAGATCCTCTCGCTCAAGGTGCATAGACAGAATTTGGGCACTGCGCGCCATTTCACGTCTTTTTACCAACTCGTAAAAGTTGTTGAGCAGATATACCTGAAATACCCACATCACAAGCAAAGCAATGGCAACGAATATAGCAAAATAAACGATCAACTTCCAACGAATGCTAAGTCCGTTGCGTTTTTTGCAACGTTCGGGATTTCTCATACTTCCTCAAAGCGATAGCCTACGCCACGCAAAGTAACTATGTAACTGCTATAACGCCCAAGGCTCTTGCGAAGCAATTTGATATGTGTATCAAGTGTGCGCGCATCACCAAAGAAATCATAGCCCCAAACCTCGCACAAAAGCTTTTCGCGCGAAAGAGCTATATTACGGTTGGCAAGCAGATAGAAGAACAGATCGTACTCCTTAGGAGACATTTCTATACGTACACCGTCGATAAAAACAAGACGTGCAGTAACATCAGCGCGCAGACCGCCATTGTCAAGTTCAATAATAACATTGGGTTTGCTTTGTGCATTTGCCGATGCAGAAACGGTTTTGACACGCTTCATAATAGCCTCAACGCGCAACATCAATTCCTTGGGCGAGAAAGGTTTGACGACATAGTCGTCAATACCTACCTCAAAGCCGTTGATGCGATCGTATTCTTCGCCGCGAGCGGAGAGCATGATAATAGGCGTTTGCGTAATTTTGCGAATCTCACGGCAAGCGGAAAAGCCGTCCAACTCCGGCATCATAATATCCATTATAATCAGGTCGTATTCATTTTTGCGGCAAAGCAGAACTGCCTCCATGCCGTCCCCCGCTTCGGTAACGGTATGTCCGTCAAACTCTGCATATTTACGAATGATGGAGCGAATACGAGACTCGTCGTCCACAACTAAAATGTGATACATTCCATCTCATCCTTTCAATAAAAGTTTTATTGCAACAAATCTTTAATACGGTCGGGAACGTATTCCTGCAAAACGAGCTCACAAGTAATGGTTGTTCCTTTGCGGTCGGCAACAATCGTCACGGTATCCCCCACCTTACAAGTAGAAAGGATTTCTTTTACATCTGCGCTTTTGCTGACCGCAATTCCGTTTACAGTCAAAATACGGTCGCTGTTTTGAAGTTCTGTTGCGTATTCGGATTCTACAACGTAAACACCGATTTCGCTGATGCCGTAGTAGTAATAGTATTGCATGAGATTGTCTGCGGTAATATCCAAAAGGGTCAAACCGTGGTCGACAACACCGCGCACGTATCCGTATTGCATCAAATCAAGCTGAACGGGATATGCCGAGTCGATCGGAATAGCAAACGCAAGTCCTTCAACACCACTTGCAGAGTATTTGGAGTTGACAATACCGATCAGTTCCCCTGCGAGGTTGAAAAGTCCGCCGCCGGAGTTACCGGAATTGATTGCAGCATCAGTTTGTAAAAGTGTCATTTTACTACCGTCGCTCATGGCAATTTCACGCTCGGTAGCACTAATATAACCAACCGTTACGGTTCCGCCAAGGGTACCGAGAGGGTTACCTATGGCAACTACCTGCTCGCCTGCAACAAGATCGGCACTATGCCCTTGTACAGCATAGGTAAGTGTTTCTGCGGCGCTAATTTTGAGAACAGCAAGGTCGCTTGCTTCATCACTTCCAACCAAAATTGCATCGTAAGTGTTGTTGTTACGCAAGGTAACCTTAACAGAGCTTGCACCCTCAACAACGTGATGACACGTGAGGATATATCCGTCATCGGAAATGATAACACCGCTACCGGAGCTGGTTTGCGTAGTAGGACGTCCAAAGCCGGATGTGCCGGTAATGGTAACGTCAATCACGACGACTGCATCCTGCACCTTGGTTACAACACCGGATACCGCATAAGCATCTTCGCCGGCAGAACCGTAAATGGAAGGATCTGCCTCAGGACGGGAAATTTCGGATTCGGGATCGTCACACAACACGTTTTCAAAAGCGTTATTTCCAGCATACTCGGCAAAATAACGGTTTGCAAGGCACAAAGCGCCCAAGCAACCGCCAAAGCCTGCCGCAAAAGAGAGAAAAACGCATAAAAGAACCCCTAAAAAAGAGGGACCTCTGCGCTGCTTGCGTGGGCTAAGGTTTTGCGTGGGTTGATTTTGGTGTGCATATGGGTTAACGGGTGTAGGGGTCATATTGCTTGTATAGTGGAAATAGGAGTTTTGAGATTGTGAATTTTGGTCTTGCATATTTATCAGAACCTCCTCATGTTTTTCGTTTTTGACGCTATAACGTCATTTTACCCTTTCTATGTGATAAGTAATTGACGAAGCAAGAAAAAAACATTGAAAAATGAGTGGACATCTTGCTTTTTTTGCGATGTTTTGCTATAATAATAGTAATACAGTTATATTATATCACAAAAAGTCGGAAAGAAAAAGAGATGTTTGAAATTTTATTGAATTTTTTTCAAAAAAAGAATATAAATCTTGTAGGGGCCCTGCCGCTTTCTGCGTGTCGCATCACTCGCCCCTATCTTTTGGAGCGCGCAAATATTCAAAGCGGAACTGTCTTTATGATAGCGGTTCCCTACTTTAGCCGCGCTTGCGAGGATAAGAAAAGATGCATCTCTGCCTATGCCGTTTCACGTGACTATCATCTCTTTTTGGGGGAACTTTTTGCGGAACTTTTGCCGATTTTGAAAAATCAATTCCCCACTTTTCATTTTGCCGCATTTGCCGATCACTCTCCCATTAGCGAATTACACGCCGCCGCGAGTGCAGGTCTTGGTGTCATTGGCAAAAACGGACTCCTTTTGACAGAACAGTACGGTTCCTACGTCTTTTTGGGCGAAATCGTTACGGATATGGAAATTGCGTGCGAATCACAAGAGGTCGCATTTTGCGAGGATTGCGGTGCGTGTTCCGCGGTTTGCCCCTCGATTGTGAGTGAAAAAAGTCTTTGTCTTTCGGCAGTTTCGCAAAAGAAAGGCACTTTGAGCCAAGAGGAAGAAAACATTCTCCGCTCCACAAACACCGTTTGGGGATGCGACAGATGTCAGGAATGTTGCCCCTACAATCATCGCGCAAAAGCGCGCGGAAGCATCTATTCTCCCATTCCCTTTTTTAACGAAAATACACGTTCCTCTCTTTCGGTGGAGGAAATTGAAAGTATGTCTGATGAAGAATTCTCGATGCGTGCCTACTCTTGGCGCGGTCGTGATACCATTTTGAGAAATTTGCACTTGCGCGAGAAAGGAGACACACAATGCTGAAATTGATTTGCGGTCCATCCGGTGCCGGCAAAACCGAATATTTGACCAGCTGTATTGAAGCGGACATTCGTGCAGGTGTGCGCTCCTATTTGCTCATTCCCGAGCAACAAGCATACATCAGCGAGCGCAGTCTTGCCGAAAGACTCCCCAAAAACGCCGGTCTGTTTTTTGAGGTCGTCAGTTTTTCGGGTCTTGCCGAAAAGGTGTTTTGCGAATACGGCGGTGTAACTGCCGAATCGGTTAGCGGTGCGGTTTCCTCTCTTTTGATGTGGCACACCCTCTCAACCCTCTCCCCTCTTT
>JAFYRH010000350.1 GCA_017559555.1 Clostridia bacterium | reverse complement strand
CTCAAAAAACAAGGGTATAACCTTTGTTGTCCTCTACATAGTAGTTTGTTGTCTGTTTCGTGCTTCGCACTCAACTGCCTAAAGGCATTAAACACAGAAACGGCTATCTTCACCTGAAGATAGCCGTTTCTGTGTTTTTACTTTTCTTCTTCACCAAGCGAATCGGTCACGGTAACAAGTGCCTTACGCTCGTAGCAAGAGAAGATCTCGTCGGTGTTTTTGGGAGCACTCTTTTGTGTCAAAAGGCTGACAATGGGAACCAAAATCAAACCGCCCACCATCGCAAACACGCCCGAGAAGAGGGAATTGCGGAATATAAAGGAAAGCACAGGAATGCTCGCCACGCTGAACCACTTCATCGAGATCATCAATTGAACAAGCTCAAGTCCCACACCAAACACAAAGGATGCAACCACACCTGCCTTGGTGGTCTTTTTCCAGTAGAGACCAAAGAGGAAAGGAGCGAGGAAAGCACCTGCAAGCGCACCCCACGATACACCCATCATCTGCGCAATGAGCATATTCTTGTTTTTGTATTGCATAATGGCAATCACGGCAGAAATGACGATAAACACAACGATAAATGCACGAATTACAAGCATTTGCTTCTTTTCGTCAAGTGTTTTCTTCTTTTTCTCACAAATGGGAGCGATAAAGTCAAGAGTTACCGTCGAACTGCTTGTCAACACAAGGGAAGAGAGCGTCGACATCGAAGCCGAGAGTACCAACACGATAACAATTGCAATGATAATGTCGGGGAGTGTTGAAAGCATTGTGGGAATGATGGCATCAAAGTCACCCTTGGCAACTGCATCGCCAACGTTGTAAAGACGTCCAAAGCCGCCAAGGAAGTAGCAACCGCCTGCCACAATGACGGCAAAAACTGTGGAGATTATGGTGCCTTTCTTGATGGAATCCTCATCCTTGATGGCGTAGAATTTGCCCACCATTTGCGGCAGTCCCCAAGTACCAAGAGAGGTCAAAAGGACTACGAACAAAAGGAATACGGGGTCAGCTCCAAAGAAAGAAGCATACTCCCAACCGCCATTCTCGCCCGTTGCGAGTTGTTCAAGAGCGTTCCCAAGACCGCCATTGTCGGAGAGCACCGCCCAAATCACGGCAACAATGCCGCCAAGCATAATCAGTCCTTGAATAAAATCGTTGATTGCCGTGGCAACGTAGCCGCCAATGAGGACGTAAACACCGGTCAGTGCCGCCATCACAATGACGCAAACCGAGTAGTCGATACCCTCGTACGCCATGGAGAACAAACGAGAAAGACCGTTGTAAAGAGACGCGGTGTAGGGAATTAAGAATATAAACGTAATGCAAGATGCTGCAATTTTAAGTCCGCTTGAAGAAAATCGGTTGCCGAAAAAGTCGGGCATGGTTTTTGAGCCCAAATGTTGCGTCATAACACGTGTGCGACGTCCAAGTACGACCCAAGCGAGGAGCGAGCCGATAAAGGCATTCCCAAGACCGATCCAAGTGGAAGCGATACCAAAGTTCCAACCAAACTGACCTGCGTATCCAACAAAGATGACGGCAGAAAAGTAGGAAGTGCCAAACGCAAAAGCCGTCAGCCACGGGCCAATTGAGCGACCGCCAAGCACAAATCCGCCAACGTCGGTGGAGTGACGACGGCAGTAAATGCCAATGCCGATCATAATGCCAAAAAAGACAACTAACATAGATGTGATCAAAAGGGTGTTCATTTTAAATCCTCCTTCTGATGGAGTGGAACGAAAACAAAAAAGTCCTCCAAGTCAAAGACTCGGAGGACGAAAAAACTTTCGTGTTACCACCTCTGTTCGCCTATTCCTCGCGGAATAGACCTCATCGGGTACCATCATACCCTATGCCCGTAACGGAGCAACCCGTTGCAACTTACTTGCCCAAAGTGGCTTTCGATGCAAAGCTCGCGGAGTGTATTTCCAAAACTGTCCTGTCGCTGCCTCGCACCAAACGGCAGCTCTCTGTGCACAAAAGACGTTTGTACTTGATTTCCGGTCATAGCTTTTGAATATATGTTCCTATTATACCATCAATTTTTATTTTGTCAACCCTTTTTTGAGAATTTTTTGGATATTTCCAAGAAAAAAACAAAAACTCCCCCAAAAAAGGAGGAGTTTTTTATAATACAAACATCTTAATCGCCTTCACCGCAACGCCATCGCGGAACTCGCCAACCTCGCCAAGGGCGAAGAAGTTGCCGCTGGCATCACACATTGATACGCGCGTGCCAAGAGGGAAGTGAATCCCTAATTTTTTGAGGTAAATCTCGCAACCGCTTCTTGAGAGCTTTTCAAAGAAAGCCGAGAGCCGAACCTGCGGCAGATTGGAAAAGAGTTTTTCGGTAGGGATAAGCAAGCTTTCGCGTTCTTCGTCGTTCATCTCTTCCAATTCTTCCACAGTGTGCGCCATTGAGAGGTCAAAGCCGCAGGCTTCACCGCGTTCCAAAGCCGCCATAGCACCGCCACAACCAAGAGCCGCACCAATGTCGGCACACAGCGTGCGAATGTAAGTGCCCCCCGAGCAATGCACGTCAAGAATGTATTCATTCGCATCCTCGGTGGGCGTTGCTTCAAGTGAAAAGATCTCAATTTTTCTCGCTTCTCTCTCTATTACCTCGCCGCGCCGGGCAAGGTCAACCAATTTTTGACCGTCTACCTTGAGAGCGCTGTACATTGGGGGAACCTGCAAAATCTCTCCGCGAAAGCGGGGAAGAATTGCCTGTAATTCTTCATTGGTTGGAATTTTCTCCGATGTCGTTAGTACCGTACCCGTGGTATCCTCGGTGTCGGTTGTCAGTCCCAAACGAAGCTTTGCGCGATAATGCTTGGCATCGTGCGAAAGATATTCCGAAGCCTTTGCCGCGCGGCCGATGAGCACCACGAGCACACCCGTTGCCATTGGGTCGAGAGTGCCTGCGTGTCCCACACGGCGTGTATGATATAGACGGCGCACCGTGCCCACAATATTATGAGAGGTTACGCCTGCGTGCTTGTGAACAATGAGCACGCCGTTGGGTTCTTGTGTCATAGCCAATTCCTTTCTTTTATTTCTGAATCAAAATGTTTTCAAGCTTGCGCTTTTGCACGTGATGAATGCCTCCCTCGCGATAGTAGGTCACACTGCCGTCGGGGGCTTCGCCTACCAATTCCACGCGCTCATCGGGCTTGCCAAGAGCCAAAACAAGCTTAGGGACGAGATTTTCGTCAAGTTCCAAAAGTTCTTTTACTGCATCGGAGGTGAAAGAGCCGAGCATGCAACCGCCAAAGCCGTCCTCACTTGCGGCAAGCATAATGGTTTGTGCGCAAATGCCAACGTCTTTTTCAAAGGTTTCAGCTGTGGGAACAACCCCTTTGTCGGCACAAATAACAACGTACGCCACCGGTGCGTGACCCTCGGGCGGTAGCTTCATATCCTTGATTTTACCTGCCCAACGTGTATTGGCAAGCATCCTTTGACAAAGGGATGCATCGGTTACAGTATAAAACTTGAGCATTTGCAGATTGATGGAGGAGGGCGCATAACGCGTGTGATCTACCCACGTGGCAAGCATCTCGTTTGTGATTTTTACGCTTTCATCAAAGCTGCGATAGCTGCGCGAGGATAACAACAAATCTTTGAGCATCATCTTTTCCTCAAAAGCGAACGCGCGCAGAATAGATAACCTGACCAATTTCCGAGAAGTGACTCTCATATTCGGTCATAACGTTATCAGCCGCCGCTTCAGAGTTGTGCAGATCGCGCGTTTGCCATTCAATGGTGAGTCCCATTGCTTCGAATTCTTCCAAACTGAAGTCGAACAAACCTTCGTTGTCGGTTTTGAGGATCAAAAGACCGCCCTCAACCAAAAGCGAGCGGTAAAGCTCAAGGAATCCGCGGTGTGTTAAGCGACGTTTTGCGTATCCCTTTTTGGGCCACGGATCGCTGAAGTTGAGATAGATTCTATCAAAAGAGTGAGGAAGGAAAAACTCAGTAAGGTTTCTCGCGTCAGCAATGATAAAGCGCAAATTGTCGGCGCGTGTGTCGCTTGCCGCCATTGCCTTTTCCAAAGCAAGACAAGCTACGTCTGCAACGCGTTCCATTGCGATAAAATTGAGGTCTTGATGCTTTGCAGACATACCAACAGCAAAGTCACCCTTGCCGCAACCAATCTCCAAGCAAACGGGCTTCTCGTCCGCAAAAAAAGATTGCGGATTGGTTTGTTCGGTAATGGGGGAGGGGATCAGTATTTCGGAGCACGCAGCAATTCTTTCAGCACCGTGCTTTTTTCTTCTCATTCTCATAGTATTTATTTCCTTTGATTTGAAATTACCTATATTATATCAAATAAAAGAAAAAAATGCAACCAAAATCTTATCTTTTTTGCGCATTTTTTCGCCTTTACTTGACATTTTTTGCAAATGGTGTATAATGAAAGAGACGTTATCGACAATATAAAAGCGACCTCGCTATACAAGGTCGCATTTATATGCAATATGGAATTATTGCTCGGTTGCGTTTTCTTCCAAGAACTTTACAACATCGCCAACGTTTACAAATTTGAAGATGTCTTCGTCCTTAATTTCAACACCGAATTTATCTTCGCAAATCATAATCATATCAGCAAGCTCGATAGAGTTGACACCAAGGTCATTTGCGAGATCGGACTCAAGAGTGATATCATCAGGGTTGAGTTGCAGCTCTTCTACGAGCAGGTTCTTCAGAGTTTCAAACATAATTTTATGTCCTCCAACAAATTTTCTTTT
>JAFYRH010000349.1 GCA_017559555.1 Clostridia bacterium | reverse complement strand
CTCACTTGCATCGACCCACTTGCCGTTGATTTGAATTCCGTCAATGCTAAGAACCTCGGTTGAGATGCTATCACCATTTCGCACTGCAAAAAGGTAATAAACGTAAGAAAGCGTTGCAGGTGCTGTTGTTGTAATATCGGCTGACTCGCGATGCACGCCTCCGGATTGCCACTCTACTCGAACAGTAATGGTTTGCTCTACAGGCTCCTCGGGGGTTCCGTTTGTTGCGGTTGTTTCCTCGGGCGTTGTGTGGTCGGGAACAGCGGGGGTAGTGGTGTTTCCGTCGGGAATTGTACCGTCATATTTGCCATCGTCATCCGGAATACCGTCGTTATTTTCGTCTTTGCCGGGAAGATCGGGGAGAACGATTTCGGGTCCGGTCACCTCGGGAACGCTTATCTCAGGGATAGTAAAATCGGTATTTTCCAATGTCGGTTCTTCGTTTTCAGGTCTGTTGAAATTCGGGTTATTTGGGTCGGTAAGAGCACCTTCTGTTTCGACGCGCTCATAAGAAAGAAATGTTTCAATCAAATCGCAAGAACAGAGTGCACAAATGCAGATGAGTGTTAAAAGAACGCAAAACAGTTTTTTCATGGCGAATTCCTCCATTGTTATATTTTGGGGTCTCTTTTTGTATTATAGCACACACTTTTGGCTTTTGCAAGGATTTTGACAAAAAGCGTAACAAAATAAAATGATTTCATTTTATTGAAGCTAATTTTCGAGGATTATATCGGTAGGAATTCCCCGCATGAAAAGCCCCCCTGCAGAAACGTGGGAGGTCGGGTGGAGTGTTGTGACCTTGAATTATTTCGCATAGGCATCGATCTTTGAACGATGGAAAAAGTAGAAATTGAAGCATCCACACAACCGAGAATGTCCTTGTAATTATGAATTTTGTATGAAATCGCTTGACTTTCGAAAATAAATGTGGATAATAGAATTGTTGAAAGCATTTTTCAACAATCCCTAACATTTTCACAAATTCTGTTAATAGCAAGGAGGATAAGCGTGACATTTGGTGAAACAACGGAAGCGAGATTGGAAAACACAAGAAGATCTGTCGCCGGAAAATATATCAATCGAATACTCTGCTCTCCTTGGTGCGTTGGCTTTTTTGGAATTTTGACCTTTGTTGCCTTTGCATTTTCGCTTGAGATAGAGTTTTATACTTTTGTCGCTTTGTATACTGTTTTCGTCGGTCTTTTCGCCGACGACTTAGCACCGATCATGCCGCTGTTTATTTTCTGCTACATCACACCCTCCAGCGGAAACAACCCGGGACTAAGTAGCGAGGGGCTTTTCTTTGGTACGACAGCAATCTATCTTGTTTGCATCGTATCTGTCGCAGTGGTTGTGTTGTTGCTCCGCATTACATTGGATAAAGAATTTGGTCTGCGTCGCTTATTCACAACCAAACGCGCCCTCCTTGGTGGAATGATCTCCCTGGGGATTGCCTATTTCCTTTCGGGAATTACACACGAAAAATATCTTGAATATGCAAACGGAAATCTTTTGTTTGCTTTTATACAGTTTGCATCCATTTTTGTTCTTTATTTCATCCTCTCCGCTACGGTAAAATGGGATCGATTTGACCCTGATTATTTTGCTTGGATAGGCTTAATTATGGGCTTTGTTGTTTCTGCCGAGGTTTTATACCTTTATGCCACCAATTATGTAATTGCTGACGGTGTTATTAACCGCAGTAACATTTATACAGGTTGGGGATGCTACAATAACATTGGTGCCCTCATCGGTATGTCAATTCCCTTCGCATTCTATTTTGCCGCCAAAAAGAAGCGCAGCTCTATATTCCTCATCATTGCCTGTCTCCTTTTTATGATGGTCATCTTGAGCGGTTCTCGCGGTTCTCTCATAGGCACCTTCTATACGTTGATCGCTTGCTTTATTTTTACAGATTTTCACGGTCATTACAAAAAAGAATACCGTATAACTGCCATGACGATCGTCTCCTTGATTGGCGTTGTCGCTTTAATCTTCCCCTATCAGTTGGCAGAAATATTCAACCAAATCCCCAATATAGCACATATTGAAGGTGGCTCTTTGGTTATGAATGACTCCGGTCGATTCGACTTGTATAAGCAAGGTTGGGACGTCTTTCTGTGCTATCCCATCTTTGGTCAAAGCTTATACCCCATTGAGTACGAGATGTCCTCTTTTTCTTATTCAGAACAGTTTAACTCCT
This sequence comes from Clostridia bacterium, assembly GCA_017559555.1. GTDB lineage: Bacteria > Bacillota > Clostridia > Oscillospirales > CAG-272 > UMGS1865. Next base: position 1,073 of record JAFYRH010000349.1, on the reverse strand, counting down.
TCTTTCCTCCCCGTTGGCATAACACAATTATACAACTACTCGCATCCTGCGGTATTGTAGGTATTATTGCATATGGCTACCACAGAATAAGTACCTTTGTACTCTATGCCAAGAAGCGCACACTCACCAATACGTATATTTTCCACTTTATGATGACGCTTTTGATCATGAGTCTTTTGGATTGCCATTTCTTTAACGTAGGTCCCGTGCTTTTCTACTCTATCGCATTGGCGGTTATGGAATTTGGCAACAAAGACGTAAAGAAGAAATTTTAAATCTAAAAAAACATTATAACCGCCGACAGAAATGCCGGCGGTTTTTGTTATATAGCAAAAGCACCCCCGCAGAAAACCTGCAGGGGTGCAATCTTTATTTGTTTTTAGTCAACGACTAAATTACTTTTGCTTAATAGCAGCTTGAGCAGCAGCCAAGCGAGCGATCGGTACACGGAAGGGAGAGCAAGATACATAGTCGAGACCGATGCTGTGGCAGAACTCAACGGATGTGGGGTCACCACCGTGCTCACCGCAGATACCAACGTGGAGGTTGGAGTTTACGGGACGGCCGAGAGTGATTGCCATGTTCATCAGCTTACCAACACCGGTTTGGTCAAGCTTTGCGAAAGGATCGTTTTCGAAGATCTTTGCATCGTAGTATGCAGAGAGGAACTTACCTGCGTCGTCACGGGAGAAGCCGTAAGTCATTTGGGTAAGGTCGTTAGTACCGAAGCAGAAGAAGTCTGCGTTAGCAGCGATTTCATCAGCGGTAAGGCATGCACGAGGAATCTCGATCATGGTACCAACTTCGTACTCAAGCTCTACGCCTGCAGCTGCGATTTCTGCGTTTGCAGTTTCAACAACAACAGACTTAACATACTTGAGTTCCTTAACGTCGCCTACCAGAGGAATCATGATCTCGGGCTTAACGTTCCAATCGGGATGATTCTTCTTAGTGTTGATAGCTGCACGGATAACTGCAGCGGTTTGCATCTTAGCGATTTCGGGATAGGTTACTGCCAGACGGCATCCACGGTGACCCATCATGGGGTTGAACTCGTGGAGAGATGCGATGAT
>JAFYRH010000348.1 GCA_017559555.1 Clostridia bacterium | reverse complement strand
TAACGTAGCGGTAAGAATCGCTGAAACGCAGGCATTGACCGATCATCAACTCTTTGCCGGTTTCTTTTGCAACTGCCAACATTTCTTCACATTGTGCAGAGTTGAGAGCCATGGGCTTTTCGCAAAGCACGTGCTTGCCTGCACGAAGCATCTTTTTGGTGTACTCGCAGTGCAGGTAAGTGGGCAGACAGATATCAGCCATGTCAAACTCTTCGTTTGCAATCATTTCGTCAATGTCGGTGTAGGTGTGAATGCTGTCAGCAATCTTTACGGGTTCAGCACTTGTATTAATAGTGATCTGCTTTTCAAATTGAGCCTTATCAATGTCGCAAATAGCAACCAGTTCAAAGGGAACGTTGCGGGTAGCAAGGTCGGTGTAACCTGCATAGTGTGTGCGAGCGATGCCGCCAAAGCCAATCATAGCAATTCTTACTTTTTTCATTGTCTTATATCCTTTCGGGTAATTATGTATTAGAATGGTTGAATTACATTCCGAGAACAGCGGCGCCAATAATGCCGGCGTCGTTGCGCAGGGTAGCAATGCGAATGTCGGGAGCCTTAACAACGCCGCGACCGTAAATTTGAGGCAGAACCTTGGGAACTACCAAATCAAGCAGGTATTGACCTTCGTTGGAAACGCCGCCGCCGATGGAGAGAACCTCGGGTTGTGCAATGTTGATCATGCTCGCAAGTCCGCTTGCGAGGTATTCAACGTACTCGTTTACAACCTCGGTAGCTGCCGCGTCACCAAGACGCATACCGTCAAATGCGGTGCGACCGCTTACCTTGCCTGCATCTGCTACAAGCTTGGTCATAACGGTTTCGCGACCGGTCTTTTCGCATTCTTCAAGCTTTTCTTTGGTGGTTTTGATCAAACCGGTTGCAGAGGAGTAAGCTTCCCAGCATCCGCATCTGCCACAAGAACAGGGACGACCGCCAACTTGAATTACGATGTGACCAAGCTCGCCTGCCGCAGAGTTGAAGCCCTTGAGCACCTTGCCGTCGGTAATAACGCCGCCGCCAACGCCGGTTCCGAGAGTGATCATAATAGAGGATTTTGCGCCCCTAGCCGCGCCTGCAATGGCTTCGCCCCAAGCAGCAGCATTTGCGTCATTTTCAATATGGAACTCCTTGATGGGGAGCATTTCGCGGAGCATAGGGAGAATGGGGAAGTGATCAAAGGGCAGGTTGTTTGCATAAATTGCTTCGCCACTTTCATCGTCAACAATGCCGGGGGAAGCGATACCAACAGAGGCAACCTCGCTCATATCAACGCCGGCCTTTGTGCAAACTTCTTTGCAAAGCTCTGCGATGTCGGCAACGATCTCTTCAGCAGGGCGTTCTGCGTGGGTGGGAACGCTTGCCTTTGCAACAATTTTGAATTCCTCATTTACAAGACCTGCAGCAATGTTTGTGCCGCCAAGGTCGATACCAATACGATACATAATGGGTCTCCTTTTTGATTTATGTTAATATTTTAGTTTTCAGTTTTGTGAGAAGATTTCTTCAATATCTTCGCGGCCGTAATATTGCTTGGTGTTGCAAAAACGGCATACAAGCTCCAATTCTTCGCTTTTTCCTTCGGCAATTTGTTCGTCCAAAAGCTTCATGCAATCTGCCTTACCCAAGGTGATGAGTGCCTTGGTGGTGCGTTCGCGACTGCAATTGCAGAGATAATTTACATCGAGCTCGTCAAAGATGTCGAAGGGAATATCCTTGAGTGCAATTGATGCAATCTCTTCGAGAGAAAGTCCTTGATCAAAGAGTGCGGAAACGTTGGAGAGCGCCGGCAGATTCTTTTCAATTTGGTCTACCGTTTCGGGATCGGCAAAGGGGAGGAGT
>JAFYRH010000347.1 GCA_017559555.1 Clostridia bacterium | reverse complement strand
TCTCCCGGCGTTGTTTTCTCCTTGACAAAACGCGCGGTATATTGTATAATAATACTATAAAGATTCTAAAATGGGGTGTTATGCGCTCCGTTATGCTAATGCTTTTGGGAGGAAACTATGGCAACTGAACAAAAAATCAAAATTCTTGCCGTAGTAGGTCCCACGGCAAGCGGAAAAACGGCAATCTCGGTAGAGCTTGCCAAACGTCTTGGCGGCGAGGTCGTTTCCTGCGATTCGATGCAGGTCTACCGCCGTATGAACATCGGCACGGCAAAGCCGACAAAAGAAGAAACCTGCGGCATTGCGCATCATCTGATCGATGCCGTTGAACCCGATGCGCCCTTTTCTTGCGCCGAATACGTTGTTGCGGCAGGGGAAGCTGTTAAGGGGATTTCCGAGCGCGGCAAACTACCCATCCTCTGCGGAGGAACGGGACTTTATCTTGATCGCTTTTTGTGTGGTGAGATGGAAGAAACCCATGCCGATGAGAATTTGCGCTCCTCTCTTTTCGATTTTGCCGAAAAAGAAGGTGCCGAAGCACTTCACGCGCGTCTGCGCGAGGTCGATCCCGAAAGTGCCGATGCCATTCACCCCAACAACGTCAAGCGTGTGGTTCGCGCACTTGAAATTTATGAGCAGACCGGTATTCCCAAAAGCGAATTCGACCGTCGTTCGCAGGCGGTGGAGTCTCCCTATGATGCTGTTGTTATCGGTCTTCATTATCCGCGCCGCGAGGTGCTCTATGATCGCATCAACCGTCGCGTTGATATGATGCTTGCAGACGGACTTTTAGAGGAGACCAAAAAGCTTTTGGAGGAGGGCGTGTTTGACGTCAATCTCACCGCCGCGCAAGCAATCGGTTATAAGGAGCTGCTCGGCTATCTCGACGGTCGCGAAACGCTTACCGAGGCAACCGAAAACCTCAAAACCGCCACCCGTCGCTATGCCAAGCGCCAACTGACTTGGTTCTCGGCAAAGCCTTACGTGGAGTGGGTGGAAATGGAACAGGGCGGCACGCTTCGCTCTCTTGATGAGGTTTGCGAGGAGATCATCTCTCGCTTCCAAAGAGGGGAGGCGGGTGTATGACAAGAAAAGCATTCCTGCAAAAGTACGCGCTTCGCATAGCCGTTATTTTGGCACTGCTAGGGCTTATCGTTTACACGGTGGCGCATGCCATGAACTTCAATATGGGCAACGTACTCACAACACCTGTCCGTCGCATTACCGATACACGCATCACGCCTGCCGAGGCGTATCTATTCCGCAATGAGGAGGTTCTCACCACCGAGGCATCCGGGCTTGTGGATGCGCTCGTTGAAAACGGCAGCAAGGTGGGCAAAAACGTTGCTGTTGCAAACGTGTGGTCAGTTTCCCAAACGGGAGAGGAGCTTGCGGCTCTTCAGCTTCGTCTTACGCGCATCAACCGTACCATTCGCATTTTAGAGGGCAGTCAACTCAAGCCCGGCACACCTCTTTCTGAGGCGAACAAATACCGTGACGAATACACCGCGCTTTACCGTGAAATCAGCGCGGCAACCGAGGCAGGTGAGCTTGACCGAATTCCCGCCCTGGAAGAAAAACTCCTCATAGCCCTCAACCGTTACGTTTCTCTTGTGGGAGAAACCGACGAGATAAAAGAACAACTCACATCCTTGCGTGCCGAAAAGGAAAGCCTTATCGGTGGCGCGAGTGTTACCGAAATCAAAAGCGAGACCTCTTCGGGGGTGTTTTACGATAGTGGCTACGTTGACGGCTTTGAGAGTGTTTTCACTACACAAGCATTGGAAAATTTGACCCCCGAAACCCTGCACGCGCTTGCCGAAAGCGATCCCGCCGCATCAAATGGACAAACCGTAGGCAAACTTGTGTATGGATACGAATGGTATCTTGCCCTGGAGCTTTCTCCCTCGGTTGCGGCAGGATTTGTTGTAAACAAGGAGTATCAGTTTACCTTCCCCGAAAACAACGATGCCAAAGCAACGCTTACGCTCACGCAAAAAACGGCAGGTGATGGAAGTGTGTTGGCGGTGTTCGTTTGCACAAGTCACCCCAATGATTTTCTGTTTTACCGCAAGCAAACGGTCGAAATCACCGTAGGCAAGAGCGATGGCTTTTACATTCCCGAAACGGCACTCGTCACCCAAAACGGCATGACCGGTGTTTATGTGTTTGAGGAGAGCACCGTGCGTTTTCGCCAAGCCGAAATCATTTGGCGCGGTGACGGATATGCCATTGCGGCACTCCCGGGGGAGTCTTTGACCGCCCTAAAAGAGAACGATATTTTGATCGTTTCGGGCAAGGATCTGTATGAAGGGAAGGTGTATCGATGATGGCTTATTCATACGTTGACGAAAATCTTGCCACCATTCGCGCACGCATCGATGCGGCACGGGAGCGCAGCGGAGGGCGAGAGGTTACTCTGTTGGCGGCAGTCAAATACACCGATACCGAACACATCAATTACTTGCACAGCCTTGGTGTTAACGACATCGGTGAAAATCGCGTGCAACAGCTTCTCGAGCATTGGGAGGCGCTTGACCGCGAAAATCTGCGCGTGCATTTTATCGGCACGTTGCAAAAAAACAAAGTCAAATATATCATAGATAAAGTATCTATGATCCACTCCTTGGATAGCCTTTCGCTTGCCCAAGAAATCGAAAAACAAGCCGCAAAACACGGTGTTGTTATGGACGTTTTGGTGGAGATCAATAGCGGAATGGAAGAAAACAAGAGCGGAATTTTGCCGGATGAGGCAGCCGCGTTTTGTGAGTCGCTCGGTCAATTTTCGCACCTGAATTTACGCGGATTTATGACAATGGCTCCAAAATGCGAAAAAAATGAAGAATATCGCAAATATTTTTGCAAAACTTCGCAATTATGTCTTGACATTTGGCAAAAAACACTTCATAATATAGATAGGCCCATTTTGTCGATGGGAATGTCCGATAGCTTTGAGATCGCTATCGAAGAGGGCGCGGATATCGTTCGCGTCGGGCGCGCACTTTTTGCGCCGCATTAAATTAGTATTTTGTATGAGGAACATATAGGAGGCACAAAATGAATTTACTCAAAAGATTTGTTCGCAACGACAACGCGGATTTTGACGAGAGCTACGACGAGAACGAGCTCTACGTAATGCCCGAGGATATTCAAATCCCCGACGAGACAGAGAACAGCGTTGCGGCACTTGAAAACCCTGCACGCAAGGATCCCGAATTCCGCCCCGCAAGCGCGGCAGAAAAGGTATCCCTTAAGCTTCTCCAACCCAAGAGCCACATTGAGGCAACCAAAATTGCCGATAAGCTCAAGGATGGTTGCATTGTTCTGTTGGATATCAGCCGCCTGACCAAAGAGCAAGCACACCGCCTGGTAGATTTCCTTTCCGGCGTTGCATACGTTCTCGGTGGCGAAATGATCAGAACCAACAAGAACACCATCGTTATCTCTCCCTCCGGCGTAGATATCTCCGGCTTTGCTCCCGAGGCAGAAGCACCTGCTGAAGAGCCCGTTGAAGAGGTTGTAGCCGAAGAAGTTACCGAAGAGTACGAAGAGGTTGTTGAGGAAGTATAATCCGCGTAACCTTACGCATAAAAGGCTGTTGCGATTTGTGTAACAGCCTTTTGCGTTGATTTGTTGATTTTTCCAAAGGAGAACCCTATGATATACGTAGTCAATCTCATCAAAAATATTGCGTTGGCAATTTTGAGCGTGTTGGATTTTGCCATGCTCGGTAGAGCCATTCTTTCTTGGATCGATCCGATGGGAGAGGGAGCCTTGGCATCCTTTTTGTATGCCGTTACCGAACCTATCATTTGGCCGTTCCGCAAGCTGTTTGAAAAATTGAACTGGTTTGTTGGTTCCCCCTTAGATATGGCGTTTTTGTTTGCCATGGTCTCCATTATGATTTTGCAAACACTCTTGGAGGTTTTGCTCTAATGGCAGGGGAGGGAACGCGCGACCTGTTTGAAGCGCGCCTTGAGGATGTTATTCGTCGAAGCGCTTCGGGGA
>JAFYRH010000346.1 GCA_017559555.1 Clostridia bacterium | reverse complement strand
CCCTACATTCCCAAGGAAACAACCTTAATCATTAGCGGCGGTGCTCCGGGAATTGACACGTTAGCTGAAAAATATGCCGATGAGCATAAAATTTCAAAACTTATTTTATTACCTCAATATAACTTATATGGCAAAGCCGCTCCCATAAAACGGAACCGAACAATGGTTGATATTGCCGATACTGTTATTATCATATGGGACGGTCAATCGCACGGCACAAAATACACTTTGCAATATGCAAAGAAAGAAAATAAAAATGTAATTTTAATTACACTTCCCAATAAAAATTAGTTTTTTGAAAAGATGGGAACGATCCCCCATACTTCAAATCAAAAAGGGAAAACCTCGCGGTTTTCCCTTTTATGCTATACAATTTGCAAATTATTGAAGCTCTGCAAAGTACATAATGGTGCGAACCATTTGGCTGGTGTAGGAGTTCTCGTTGTCGTACCAAGAAACAACTTGTACTTGGTAGGTATCATCGCTGATCTTTGCAACCATGGTTTGGGTTGCATCGAAGAGAGAACCGTAGGTGATGCCGATAACGTCGGAAGAAACGATTTGGTCGGTGTTGTAACCGAAGGATGCGGAAGAAGCAGCCTTCATAGCCTCGTTGATGCCTTCCTTAGTGATGTTTTCGCCCTTAACAACAGCTACCAGGATAGTGGTAGAACCGGTGCAAGTAGGAACTCTTTGTGCGGAACCGATGAGCTTGCCATCGAGCTCGGGAATTACGAGACCGATTGCCTTTGCAGCGCCGGTGGAGTTGGGAACGATGTTTTGTGCGCCTGCACGTGCACGGCGGAGGTCACCCTTTCTGTGAGGACCGTCAAGGATCATTTGGTCACCGGTGTAAGCGTGAACGGTGGTCATGATACCGGATTGGATAGGTGCATAGTCGTTGAGAGCCTTAGCCATGGGAGCGAGGCAGTTGGTGGTGCAGGATGCAGCGGAGATGATCTTATCATCGGGAGTAAGAATGTTTTCGTTTACGCTGTAAACAACAGTCTTGGTAGCCTTATCTGCGGGAGCAGAGATAACAACCTTCTTAGCGCCTGCGTTGATGTGAGCCATAGACTTCTCTTGTGTGCAGTAGAAACCGGTGCACTCGAGAACTACGTCAACCTTCAGCTTCTTCCAAGGAAGGTTTGCAGCATCCTTTTCGGAATAAATCTTAATGGTCTTGCCGTCTACAGTGATGGTGCTTGCTTCGTCATCAGCAACAACGTCGTGGTTGTATCTGCCTTGAGCGGTATCATACTTGAGAAGGTGAGCGAGCATAGAGGGCTTGGTAAGGTCGTTGATAGCAACTACTTGATAACCCTTTGCACCGAACATTTGACGGAATGCCAGACGGCCGATACGACCGAAACCGTTAATCGCAACTTTTACGTTTGCCATTGGAAAAATCCTCCGTTTTTTATAAATAATTTTAGTTGACTTTCCTTTGGAAAGCCTTTCCTTACAGCATATATTATAACATATTTTTTGCAATATACAAGGGGTTTGACGAAAATTTATCAATTTTGTTACAAAATATCATTTTTGATGCCTAAAAGCCACCATCTGTGTGCATTTTGCAAATATTTTTGCATTCTTGCGGCGCTTTTTCAACAAAACCCAGCGTTTCTTCTCTTACTTCCCTTCTCAAAAGCAAAAGCACACACAAGTTGATTGCTGTCATGGCGGCAATCGAAAAGTCGGCAATATTCCAAATCGCCTCGGGCGCCCCCCGAACGCCAAATAAAACGCACAAACCGAACACGAGCATATACAAAGCTCTCCACCGCTTCTTTTTGGAAAGGAACCGTACGCTCTCCATCCCATAACTGCCCCAACACAAAAGAGTGGCATAACCAAAACAGAAAACAGCCACCGAGAAGAACCACGAAGCAAATCCGCCAAGCACCGAGGAATACGCATTCACCGTTGTCATCACGCCACCTGAGGTCGTATCCACTCCGCTAACAAGAATGACAAGCGCAGTTGCCGTGCAAAGCACAATGGTATCGGCAAAGACCTCGAAAATCCCCCAAACGCCTTGATGCGCAGGACTTTTGGCATCTGCCGCGGCGTGTGCCGTAGGAGCCGTTCCACAGCCCCCCTCATTTGAGAGAAGCCCCCTCATTGTCCCCACGCGCAAAGCGCGAGAAAGCAAAAATCCACTCACTCCCCCAACCGCACTTTCGGGAGCAAACGCATCCCTGCAAATAGATAAGAGCACACTCCCCAAGGCATCGCGGCGCAAAATCAACACCACAACCGAAAGAATGATATACCCTACCGACATAATGGGAACAAGATATTCCGTAAGTGCCGATATCCCCTTGGTTCCGCGCGCAAGGAGCGGCAACGTAAGCATCACAAGCAAAACACCGCTATACACAGTGGGAATGCCTACAACCTCTTCCAACGTCTCTCCTACGGCACGCACTTGTATCACGCATCCCATACTGAGTGCATCCACCACCATCAAAACCGCAAAAATGACGGGAACAACAGCAGCAAGCCTCCCCCACCGACGAGAAAGAAAACAATCCCGAATATAGTACACCGCTCCGCCAAAAAATCCGCCTTTTTTGTCTGTACGTCGATGCGAAACCGCCAAGAGAATTTCGACGTATTTGAGAAGCATTGCAAAGAGAGCCGAGAGCCACATCCAAAACACCGCGCCTGCACCGCCAATGGAAATGGCATTGGCAACCCCCACAATGTTTCCTACCCCAAGCGTGCCAGCTAAAGCAAGCATCATGGCGCGAAAAGACGAGGTCTTCCCTCCTCCCCCATCGCGCAAGGCAGTTAGCATCCGTCTCGGTGCGCGCCACGGATATCCTTTTAGATAAACAAGAAAAAACACGCCCACAAGCAAAAGCATGGGCGGTATCAAGCCACCCGTCAAAAGCCATTTCAGCATATCCTCACCCCCTTTCATTTCCCTTTCCATTCTATTCAAAAAGCGGATTTTCTATGCTTTGACATCGGTTTCTGTTTTTCGCCAAAATACGCAAAATCCTTCTATATATAATTGTTAAAAGAATGTGAACAATACGCCAAAAGACTTGATTTTTCCATAAAATAGTATACAATAATAGCAGGTGTTAGCACTCGAACCTTTTGAGTGCTAAAAAAGAACAAAATTCGTATATTTTCGCAAAATACAAGGAGGAATTCCAAACATGAACATAAGACCCCTTTCTGACCGCGTTGTGGTCAAGCTTGTTGAAGCTGAAGAAAAAACCAAGACCGGCATTCTGCTGACTGCAGCCGCTCAAGAAAAGCCCCAAGTTGCAGAGGTTGTAGCGGTTGGCCCCGGCGCACGCGACGATAATGGCGCGCTCATCCCCATGGAAGTTAAGGTTGGTGATAAGGTTATCACCGGCAAGTATTCCGGCACCGAAGTGAAGATGGATGGCGTCGAATACACCATTGTTAAGCAGAGCGACATTCTCGCAATCGTAGAATAATTGTAAACGAGGTATACACAAATGGCAAAGGATATTCTTTACGGAATTGAAGCACGCAACGCACTCTCTCGCGGCGTGGACAAATTGGCAGACACTGTTAAGATCACGCTCGGCCCCAAGGGCAGAAACGTGGTTCTTGATAAGAAATACGGCTCTCCCCTCATCACCAACGATGGCGTTACCATCGCTAAGGAAATCGAGCTTGAGGATGCAGCCGAAAACATGGGTGCACAACTTGTAAAAGAAGTTGCAACCAAAACCAACGATGCTGCAGGTGACGGTACCACTACCGCAACCCTTTTGGCGCAAGCTTTCGTTCGCGAAGGCATGAAGAACGTAACCGCAGGCGCTAACCCCATGGTTGTTCGCAAGGGCATGAAAAAGGCTGTTGACGTAGCTGTTGAAGCACTCGTTGCAAACTCCAAAAAGGTTAACGGTACCGACGATATCGCAAGAGTTGGTACCATCTCCGCAGGCGACGAAGTAATCGGTCAACTGATTGCCGACGCTATGGAAAAGGTTACCGCTGACGGTGTTATCACCATTGAAGAATCCAAATCCGCTGACACCTACTCCGAGGTTGTTGAGGGTATGCAATTCGATCGCGGTTACCTCTCCCCCTACATGGCTACCGATATGGATAAGATGGAGACCGTTTACGACGATGCTCTCATCCTCATCACCGATAAAAAGATCTCAAATATTCAAGAAATCCTTCCCTTGCTCGAACAAATCGTTCAAGCAGGCAGAAAGATGCTGATTATTGCCGAGGACGTTGAAGGCGAAGCCCTCACTACCCTCGTACT
>JAFYRH010000345.1 GCA_017559555.1 Clostridia bacterium | reverse complement strand
CAGGGGAAGAAGCGCGTGTCCTCTTCCCCGTGGTTTTATGCGTTGAGTTCTGCTTGCAAATCGTTGATTGCAACCTCTTTTTCTTCGCGTGTGTTCAAATTTTTGAGACGAACGACACCGCGTGCGTATTCGTCACCACCCATAATGATGGCGTGCGAATACTCGCCCTTGACAGCGTATTCGAGCTGCTTGCCGAACTTCTTTTGTCCAAGATACATCGAAGAAACGATGCCTGCATCGCGCAAATCTTCAACCAAGGATGTGTAAACTTCGTAAGGAACGTCATCAAAACGGGTAACAAGAACCTTAACGGGAGCACCAAAGGTTTCGGGAACGAGTTTGTGAGTTACCAAGAAGTTTTCAAGGGTTACGTCGCCCATACCGTAGCCAACGCCCGAGATGCGCGCGTTCTTAACGAACAGGTCAACGAGGTTGTCGTATCTACCGCCGCCGAACATTGCGCGGTTGTTTTCGGGAGCATTGTCGAACACCTCGAAAACGGTGCCGGTGTAATAATCAAGACCGCGGATGATACCGAAATCGAAGAGGCAGTACTTATCCAAATCCATCTTGCGGAGCGCTTCAAAGAGGGACAAAAGCTCTTGAGAACCAACAGATTCGGGGCAAAGCGCGGTTGCATCCTCAACGCTCATTGTGTAAAGAGAATCGATTTTTGCAATCTGCTCGGCGGAAAGTCCGAGAGCGGTCAGGTCTTTTTCGTAGCTTTCGCGAGTCACCTTGTTTTTGCGGTCGATGACCTTGGAAACTTGGCGGCTACCCTCAACGTCCTTGCCCGTAATAGCGGCAACAACGTCGTTGAAGAAACGGCGGTTGTTGATACGAACGGTGAACATCTTTTCGTCCGCGCCAAAAGCGCGCATAATGCGAATAGCACTTGTGATAACTTCAAGGTCTGCTTCGTAAGTGTTGCAACCAAAGATATCAACGTTGAGTTGCCAGAACTCGCGCAGACGTCCTCTTTGGGTTGCCTCGTAACGGTACATATTGGGAATGGAGAACCACTTGAGCGGGAAGCTGAGTTCACCCATTTTTGCCGCAACCATACGTGCAACGGTGGGGGTCATTTCGGGACGGATCGCCAAGTGGCGGTCGCCTCTATCCATAAAGTTATAGGTCTGCTTGTTGGCAATCTCTTCACCGCTCTTTGCGGCATAGAGCTCCAAAGATTCAAGCATTGGGCCGTTGTATTCATCAAATGCCGCACCCTCGAGCTCTTTGCGAATAATGCCAAAGAACCAGTTGCGCAACTTCATTTCTTGCGGATAAAAATCTCTTGTACCCTTGTAGGGTTGCATAGAAAGCTTTTCTGCCATGTCAAATACCTCTTTGTATTCATAATCATCCTATATTATACCAAATCCACACACCGATTGCAAGAGGTTTTTGGAAAAAGTGTGAGGAATTTGAAAAGTAGGGGCGACCATTGGTCGTCCGCGACAAATGAATTTTGTTAAATAAAATCTCTGTATGTCATCCTGAGCTTGTCGAAGTTTTTCTGAGCGAAGAGCGAGGAAAAACCGAGGAGCGAACGCGACGAAGGAATCTCCGAACGAGTTTGGGT
>JAFYRH010000344.1 GCA_017559555.1 Clostridia bacterium | reverse complement strand
TTCCCTACTATGGGAATATCATACCTTTTTTTCGTAATACTATTTTTGAAATTGGCAAAAATGCAAATTCCATTAAATGGTATTACGGTCTAACCTGATCTGTTTAAGTTTGTGTAGCAGCAATCGGGGTTTGCGTTTTTGGTGCGTCGACTTCGGTTGGCGCACTTTTTATTTTGCGAGGACGTTTGCTATGATTGTGACTTTTTGCGGGCATTCTCATTTCACCGGGACGGAAAAATATGAGGAAAAATTGCTTTCTCTTTTGGAAAATGTCGTAGGAAACTCCACCGTGGAATTCTTTTTGGGCGGTTACGGTGCTTTTGATGATTTTGCATATTCCTGTTGTAAAAAGTATCGTATGACACATCCCAATACAAAATTGGTTTTTATAACTCCCTATCTTTCTCACGAGAGCAATTTGAAGGATAAAACGGCACAGTATGATGCCATTATTTACCCCGAAATGGAAAGTGTTCCGTTAAAGTACGCAATATGGCATCGTAATCGTTGGATGGTTGAAAAGGCAGACATTGTAATTGGCTTTATAACCCATCAATCGGGTGGCGCATATCAAACGTACCGCCGCGCAGTCAGCAAGAATAAACCGTTTTTCAATATTGCTAACCACACATAATTTTGTTCATCAACAAAGAAAGGCATCGCTGAAATATGCAATGCCTTCCTTTTTATGCGTATTCGGTTTCTTCGGTTATCCTTTGTGAGTATATGTATTACGGATTGATACGTTCCAAAAGCACCCCGGCAGACAGGAGCGCTTTGTTCCACAAACGGTACGCGGTACGACGTGAAAGCCCCAAAAGTCCTGCGGCTCTCTCTACGCTCTCTCCCTTTACGTAGCGATAGTACAAAATCATTTTCTCTCTGCCGTTTTTCATTTGCCCAAGAAAGCCTGCGATCTCATAAATACGTGCCTTCCAATACGCCTCATCGCCTGCCAAAATATCTTCGCAATCGCAAAGCTCGTCGAATTTTGCAGCGCGCTTTCTCTCGTATTTTCGCAGCTTCAGCATATCCAAACACAGCTGGTATCCGCACAAATAATTACGCGCGCGCTCTCGCACTGTCATTTCTTCTTCTTTTGTCATTCTACCACTTCCTTTCTAATTCGTAAATCCGTAATAAAATATCGATTTTTTAAGGATTTTCAAAAAAATTCAACAAAATATCGCCTTTTCTATTGACAAATCTTCGGAAATCCGTTATACTATTGATGGTACAGATATTATATCGGAAATCCGAACTATTGTCAAGTGATATTTCGCATTTTCTTTATATTCTCCACTTTCAACAAAACAAGCAAAAAATGATTGTATAACTTTGACAAAAACGAAGGGAAACGCTATGGAATACTCGATTTTTGAACGTCTCCTGCACGAAAAGGGCGCAACGGTTTATCAGGTCTCCAAAGCCACCAAAATTGCGGCTTCGACCTTTACCGATTGGAAAAACGGACGCTCCACCCCCAAGGTGGATAAGCTCGCCCGCATTGCCGAATATTTTTCGCTCACGCTCGACGAGCTGATGGGCACCTCCAGCGGTACGCGCGATACAGAATCGGCTTACCGCCATTTACGCGCGCGCAAGATGGTTCCGGTCATCGGCGTTATTCGCGCAGGCCGTCCCATTGTTACCGACGAAACAATGCTTGGCTACGAGTTTGCCGACGTTGACGACGTTGAAGAGTATTTCTATTTGGAAGTTTGCGGTGACAGTATGAAGAACTGCGGCATTGTAGACGGCACCTACGTTCTCTTCCACAAGCAACAGTACGCCGAAAACGGCGATATCGTTGCCTGCTTGGTAGATGGTGAAAGCGCAACTGTTAAGCGTTTTTCAAAAGAAAACCGTCGCATTCTGCTCTCCCCCGAAAATGAGGACTATTCCCCCATTCTCCTCTCCCCCGAGGATTTTGAAATCGGCAGAGCGCGCATCCTTGGCGTGGCAGTAGAAGCAAAAACAAAATTTTAACCCACAAAAAAGGAAGTAGCATTTTATGATTGCAATCAGTACAAACGAGCTCTCCTTTTCGGTGGGGACAACCGTTATATTAGATAAGGTAACCTTTTCGCTTGAGGAAAACGATAAGCTTGGCATCATTGGTGTCAACGGTTGTGGCAAATCTACCCTCTTGCGCTTGTTAACGGGTACCACAGAACCAACCTCGGGTGAGGTTTATCTCTCGCGCGGCAAAACAATGGGCATTTTGACACAGGATGGCGCATTTGATTGCGAAGATGAGGACCAAACGGTCATTGAGCGAATGTACCGCTCCTTTCCTCGTCTGCTCAAAATGGAAGAACGCCTTGCCATTTTGGAAAAATCCCTTGCCGGCGGTGACGAGAAAATCATTCACGAATACACCGACTTAAACGAAAAATTTGTTGAGGAAGGCGGATTGGAATTCCGTTCACGATGCGCATCCATTCTTTTGCGACTCGGCTTTGATAAGCTTGCCGCCGAACAAAAGGTGTCAACGCTTTCGGGCGGTCAGCGTACGCGCTTGGCTTTGGCAATTGAGTTGGCGCGCGAACCCGATATTCTGCTCCTCGACGAACCTACAAACCATCTTGACATTGAAACACTTGCGTGGCTCGAAGGTTTTCTTTGCTCCTATCCCAAATGCGTTATGATCGTATCGCACGACCGTTACTTTTTGGATAAGGTCACAAATAAAACACTCTCCATCGAACATCACCGCGCAAAGCTTTACCGCGGCAACTATACCAAAAGTATGGAACAGCGCCGCATAGACCGCGAAATTGCCGAAAAGCATTGGAAGAATCAGCAAAAAGAAATTGCCCGTCAAGAGGCATATATCGCACAGCAACGCGCATGGAACCGCGAACGCAACATCATTGCCGCCGAGAGCCGCCAAAAGCTGCTTGACAAAATGGAACGCGTCGAACGTCCGCAAAACGATCCCCGTGCCATTCGTATGCGCTTTGACGAGGCAAGCACCTCGGGCAACGACGTACTTGAAGCCAGAGGACTTTCGATGGCGTTTGGCGAAAGAAAACTCTTTCAAGATATTTCTTTCTTGATCAAAAGAAGCGAGCGCGTTATGATTATTGGCCCCAACGGCTGT
>JAFYRH010000343.1 GCA_017559555.1 Clostridia bacterium | reverse complement strand
TAGAGGCAACCAAGAGTATTGACAGCCAAAACAACAACTCCGCCCTCGGATTTATTGTAGAGGTTTGCGGCAGCATTGGTGGGGAGTGCGGCAATGTCAGCACTACCGTTCAAAATAGCGGCAGTCACTTCAGATGCATCTGTTTTTACAGTGAAAGCATACTTCTCGGTAGTGGTACCGGCTTTAGCATCATTCATCAACTTTGCCATTCCAAAACCGGTGGTACCGTTAAGCGTATAAACGTTAATCGGGGTTGCTTCGCCTTTAGGCGCTTCTTCTTTGTCCTTTTCATTGTTGAAAAAGTTGCAAGAGACCATAGAGAAGAGAAGAACAAGGGCGAGTGCGATGGAGAGTAAACGGATTTTCATAATGTTAAATTCCTTTCTGATTTTTGTATTTGTGTTTTATTGGTAATCGCGGATCATCGCATCAGGGGCGAGGAGTCGGATAGTACGACCGGTTTTTTCAATATATCCGTCGGCTATTAGGGTGTCAAACGCGCGGTAAAGTGAGGCGCGACCGATATCCAAAAGCTCGGATAAAGAAGATAGGGAAGCATCAAGCTCTATCGTATCTTTTTGGAAAGAGGAGAGATACAGTGCAAGTCTGCGCTCCGCAGAGCCTGCGGTTAAATAGCGAATTTTGCAATTGAGATAGCAGATTCTGCCCGAAAGAAAGCCAAGATAGTTGTATAAAAAAGTTTTGTCTGTTTCAAGTAATTCCCGAATTGCTTCTTCGGTGAAAAAGAAAACGCGGCACTTCTTTTTTGCCCGAATGGAACTAACGTAATCTTCATTGGTAAAGAGATTGGCAATACCAAAAAAGTCGCCCGCTTCAAAAAAACGCAGAAGCGCATTTTTTGAATCATCGGCAGTGGTAACCACGGCTCGTCCGGATAAAAAAATACCTGCCTTGCGTGCCGCTTCGTTTTGCGCAAGAATAACGTCACCGTCTTCAAAATCAACGGCTAGGCAACCTTGCCGCAAAAAAACATTTTTGGCGTTTGTAATATTAACTCCTCGGAAAATTGGAGAATGGAAAATTTTTTCACTTTCTTTTTTTGTTAATAGCATAAAGCACCGCCTTTTGTATCGTATGAGACAATTATAGCACAAAAATATACTCTTGTCAATGGGAACCTCAAAGAATTTAAAAATAATATCCAACAAAATTTTATTTGATTTTGAAAAAAAATTATTCAATTTTTTCAAACCCTCTTGACCGAGTGTGCATAATGGTGTATAATGATTATGATTTTGTATTTAAGGGGGAATAACGGCTATGACTCTTGTTATTCTGGCGGCAGGAATGGGCTCTCGCTACGGCGGACTTAAGCAGCTCGATCCAATGAATGATGCCGGCAATTTTATTATCGACTTTTCTATTTATGATGCAATTAAAGCAGGCTTTAACAAGGTCGTTTTCATCATCAAAGAAGAAAATCTCGAGCTCTTTCGCGAAACGATAGGTAATCGCATTGCAGAAAAAATTGAGGTCTCCTATGCTTTCCAAAAGATGGAGAACCTTCCCGTTGGTTGTACTGCTCCCGAGGGACGCACCAAGCCCTTGGGCACGGCTCACGCAATCTTTTGCGTGAAGGATCTTGTAAAAGAGAACTTTGCCGTTATCAATGCTGACGATTTTTATGGCAGAGATACCTTTATGCAACTTGCAGCTCACCTCAAAAACGCAAACTGCGAAAACGGCGTTGCGCATCACTGTATGATCGGTTTTGCTCTCGGCAATACGCTCACCGAGAACGGTACCGTTTCTCGCGGCCAATGTGAGGTTGGTGAAAACGGAATTCTCAAGAGTGTTACAGAGAGAACCAAGATTATGAAAAAAGAGAATTGCGCGGCTTATCTTGCCGACGATGAAGAAACTTGGGTCGACCTCCCGTTTGACACTATTATTTCTATGAATTGCTGGGGCTTCACTCCCGAAATTTTTGATAAGCTCGATGAGGGCTTGACCACCTTCCTTGCTAACATCGCTTCCAACCCTCTTAAGGCAGAGTATTATTTGCCCACCGCAGTTGATGAACAACAAAAGAGCGGCGTTTGTGACGTTAAAGTTTATCCTACAACATCGGTATGGCAAGGCGTTACATATCCCGAAGACAAAGAACGCGTAAAGAATGCTTTGCGAGACCTTATCAATGCGGGCGAATATCCTGAAAAACTTTGGGATTGATTTTCTATCGAAAGGAATCACAAAATGTCTATTTTGATTACAGGCGGTGCAGGATTTATCGGTTCTCATACCGCGGTTGAATTTTTGAATGCGGGTTACGAAATTATCGTTGTGGATAACTACTGCAACAGTTCTCCCAAATCCATTGAGCGTGTAAAGGAGATTACCGGCAAGGATTTTAAGGTTTATGAAGTTGATATGTGCAATAAAGGAGCTTTAGAAAAGGTTTTCCAGGAGAACCCCGACATTGACTCTGCCATTCACTTTGCAGGTCTTAAGGCAGTTGGAGAATCTGTTCAAATGCCCGGTCTTTATTACTACAACAATCTGCTCAGCGCCTTAAATTTGCTTGAACTGATGGCTAAATACGACGCAAAGCGCATTGTATTCTCCTCCTCCGCAACTGTTTACGGTGCTCCTAAGAGTGTACCGATTCGTGAGGATTTTGACCTGAGTGCAACCAATCCTTACGGTCAAACCAAATTGATGATTGAAAAGATCCTTAAGGATTTTTGGGTTTCCGATAATTCTTGGAGTATCTCCATTCTGCGTTACTTCAATCCCATTGGAGCTCACAAGAGCGGCTTGATTGGCGAAAATCCCAAGGGGATTCCGAACAATTTGCTTCCTTACGTTGCAAAGGTTGCCGCGGGACAACTGCCTTATCTTTCTGTGTTTGGTAATGATTACCCCACACACGACGGCACTGGCGTGCGTGACTACATTCACGTAGTAGACCTTGCAAAGGCGCATCTCAAAGCTCTTGAGCGCGCCACCAAGGTAAACGAGGTCGAATATTTCAACGTTGGTACCGGTACGGGTTACTCTGTGCTTGATATTGTTGCAGCTTACGAAAAGGCAACCGGACTCAAGGTGGCATATAAGATCGCACCCCGTCGCCCCGGCGACATCGATACCTGCTATGCAGACCCCACAAAGGCATACGAGGTTCTTGGATGGAAAGCCGAAAACGACCTCGACGATATGTGCCGCGACCTTGCAAACTGGATGAAGAAGAATCCCAACGGTTACGACGGAGAATAAAGAATGATTACAAAACATTATTTCGGAACCATAGATGATGGCCGCGACGTTCACAGCTATCTGCTCAAGAATGATGCAGGTATGAGTATTCGTATTTGCGAATTTGGCGGTGCCATCATGGAAATTTCCGTTCCCGACAGACTCGGTCGCATGACCGATGTGGTTGCAGGATATGATTCCTTGCGCGATTATGTTTTGGCACCTGGATATCTTGGAGCGCTCGTTGGTCGTGTTTGCAATCGCATTGCAAACGGCAAATTTACTCTTGACGGCAAAGAATATCAAATTTATCAAAACAACAACGGCAACTCTTTACACGGTGGGAAAGTTGGCTTTTCGCACAAACTTTGGGATGTAAAGGCAGAAGATGGGGAAGAACCCCGTTTGGTTCTCAGCCTTACTTCTCCCAACGGAGATGAGAATTATCCCGGTACACTCAATGTAATCGTTACCTATACACTCCTGCGTTCCAACGCGCTTTCTATTCATTATGAGGCAACAACCGATCAAAAAACGATTGTTAACCTCACCAATCATGCATATTTCAATCTGGGGGGCTTTTCGTCAGGAAAGATCTTTGATCACGTTCTGCAAATGGATGCGGATACTTACATTCCTACCGACAAAAATCTCATTCCCACGGGCGAAATTCGCTCGGTTGAAGGAACTCCTTTCGACTTCCGTGAGCCAAAGACTATTGGACAAGATTTTGATCTCGAAAATACCGATATAAATCTTGCAGGCGGTTATGACCACTGTCTTTGCTTTGCCGGTGGAGAGACCAAGACTCCCGTTTTGCGTATTGAAGCTTACGAGCCCAACAGCGGACGCCTGATGCAGGTTTATACCAATCAACCTGCGGTGCAGTTCTATACCGGCAACTTTATGTGGGAGATCGAATCTCCTCTCAAAGGCGGTTGTCCTGCAAGTGTACAAGCGGCATTTTGTCTGGAAACGCAAAAAATGCCCGATGCCATCAATCATTCGAATTTTGACGATGTTGTGCTCAATCCGGATGAAAAGTACGATTATACTACAATTTATCAGTTTTCAACCAAATAAAATAAGAAGCCACTGTGCAATTTTGTGCGGTGGCTTTTCATATTCAAATCGCCCTTTTCATAGAATGTGACGAGGTGATGAATATGAAAAAAATGTTTTACAAAATAACGGCAATCATCATAGCCGTTATCCTACTGCTTCCTATTTGTTTAGAAGTATTTGGAGAAGAAAATGACTCGCCTATGCAAAACAACACACTGGGGGTAGAGGAGGGCGCTTTGAATCTCAACTGCAAGAGTGCCATTTTGATGGAAGCCACAACGGGAACGGTTCTGTATGCGCAAAACGCCGAAGAAGCATTGCCCCCTGCATCCGTTACAAAAGTAATGACACTTCTTTTGGTGATGGAAGCCATTGATGCAGGAACCATTCGCATAGACGATACCGTTTCTGTTTCCGCAAAAGCGGCATCAATGGGTGGTTCGCAAGTCTTTTTAGAAGAAGGCGAGCAAATGTCAGTAGAGGATCTACTCAAAAGCGTCGTCATTGCTTCTGCAAATGATGCTGCCGTGGCGCTTGCGGAATATGTCAGCGGTAGCGTGGATGCATTTGTGGCTAAAATGAACGCAAAAGCCGCCGAACTCGGTATGTTAGCAACGCATTTTGAAAATGTTACAGGTCTTGACGATACTGCCGAGAACCATTTAACAAGTGCCAAGGATATTGCGCTAATGTCCACCGAATTGATAAAACATCCACTCATATTGCAGTATAGCTCTATTTGGATGGATACTATCCGCGACGGTGCATTTGGACTTACCAACACCAACCGACTTGTGCGTTTTTACAAGGGGTGTACGGGTTTGAAAACGGGCTCGACATCAAAAGCCGGTTTTTGTGTGAGTGCTACTGCAGAACGTGACGGAATGTCACTTGTTTGTGTCATTATGGGCGCAGAGTCGCGTGATATTCGCAATGCGGCGGCTACAACTTTGCTTGATTGGGGGTTTGCCAATTTTGCACTTTTTAGCGAAGATGCAGGAACTTCTGACCCAATATCGGTAAAGGGAAGTAGTGTAAAAGAAATTACCGGTAAATATCCGGCATTTTCTTGCGTGGTTAGAGGAGAGGAGCTTTCCAAGATTGAAAAAAGAGTAACCCTTATTGAAGAAGTTGTTGCCCCCATATCTGCCGGAGAGAAAATCGGAACTGTCAGCTATATTTATGGTGATAAAGAAATCGGTAGTGTTGAAGTTTGCAGCGAAACGGATATAAAACGCATAAGTTTTTTTGAAATTTTGACTTATATATTTGCAAAATCTCTATTGATATAATAAACTTTTCAAAAGAGTAAAATAAAGCGACAAAATCATCATCTTTTTTACAAAAGGGGCTTGTAATCATTGAGCAAATAGTGTATAATAACAATATTGATTTTTTTCAAAGGATGGTTTAAGACTATGGCGATTAAATTGAATGATAAGTATGTAGCTTCCTTTATCGGTGCGCACGAATATCAAAATGTGCAAGCACAAGTAAACACAGCTGACAAAATGCTCCGCGAAAAGAGCGGTGCCGGCAATGCTTTCTTGGGTTGGGTAGATCTGCCTGACAATTACGATAAAGAAGAATTTGCGCGCATTAAAGTAGCGGCAGAAAAGATTCAAAAGAGCTGTGATGTACTTATCGTTATCGGCATTGGCGGTTCTTATCTTGGGGCACGTGCTGTCATTGAATTTTTGAAGTCTCCTTTGTATAACAATCTTAACAAAAAAACTCCCGATATTTACTTTGCAGGTAACTCTATCAGCGCAACCGCGCTTAACGAAGTTCTCGCACTTTGCGAGGGACGTGATGTTTGCGTTAATGTAATTTCCAAATCCGGTACCACTACCGAGCCTGCAGTTGCATTTCGCGTATTCCGTACACTTCTTGAAGAAAAATACGGCAAAGAAGGTGCACGCGAGCGTATTTTTGTAACCACCGACCGTGCACGTGGAACACTGAAGCAGTTTTCTACCGATGCGGGATATGAAACCTTTGTTGTTCCGGATGATGTAGGCGGCCGTTTCTCGGTTTTGACAGCTGTTGGTTTGTTGCCCATTGCTGTTGCAGGAATTGATATTGACCAATTGATGCAAGGCGCAGCATCTGCAAGCCATACATATATGGATGCGGACATTGCCAAGAATGATTGCTATCGATATGCTGCCATTCGTAATCTTCTTTATCGCAAGGGCAAGAATGTTGAAGTAATGGCAAGCTACGAGCCTTTTTCCGCTATGTTTAGCGAGTGGTGGAAGCAACTTTTTGGTGAGAGCGAAGGCAAAGATCAAAAGGGTATTTTCCCGGCTTCTGTTGTTTTTTCTACAGATTTGCATTCTCTTGGTCAATTCATTCAAGACGGCACACGTTCCATGTTCGAAACCGTCATCGATATTGCCGATACCAATGATACTTTTGCAATTCCGAACGATCCTGCCAATATTGACGGTCTCAACTTCCTCTCCGGCATGGATTTGAACGAAGTAAAGAAAAAGGCAATGCAGGGCACCATTTTGGCACACGTTGACGGTGGCGTTCCCAATATTCTGCTCGAACTTGATGCACGTAATGCATTCGTTCTTGGTGAGCTCATCTACTTCTTCGAACTCGCATGTGCAATTTCCGGCTATATGCTTGGCGTAAATCCGTTCGATCAACCCGGTGTTGAATCCTACAAAAAGAATATGTTTGCACTTTTAGGTAAACCCGGATATGAGGAAATGAAAAAGACCCTCGAAGAGCGTTTGAACGGATAATAAAAAATTCTTTGAAAATCAAAAAAAGCCCTTGACTTTGTTTCCAAAGTTTGGTATAATGAACATACGGGGATGAGAACGTCATCTCTGCTGATTTCTGGAGGTTTAAAAATATGTTAAAGTTAATTATCGGCGTTAAG
>JAFYRH010000342.1 GCA_017559555.1 Clostridia bacterium | reverse complement strand
GTATGATGCCGGTAATGCCGGTTGTGGAGATCTTATTGGGGTTGAGCAGCTTGCCAAACGCGAGGGCCGCAAGAATAACGATCTTGCGTGCGGCATCAAGACCTTCCACGTCAGCAGCAGGATTTGCTTCAGCATATCCCTTTTCTTGCGCAAGCTTGAGGACGTCGGCAAAAGCCGCGCCTTCATTCTTCATTTTCGTCAGTATAAAGTTGGTGGTTCCGTTCAAAATTCCGCTCACTGCGAGAATTTCATTGGAGGCGAGGTCTGTTTGCATGGGGCGAATGATCGGAATACCGCCGCCAACGCTTGCTTCAAACAAATACGAAACGTGATTCTCGCGCGCCAAATTCAACAACTCCACACCAAAGTTGGCAACCACCTCTTTGTTAGCGGTTACAACGTGCTTGCCTGCCTTGAGAGCCGCAGATGTGAAGTCGTATGCCGGGTGAGAGCCGCCCATCATTTCGGCAACCAAAACGACCTCGGGGTCATTGAGGATGACATCGATATTGTGTACGATGCGGTCACCGAGGGGATGCTCGGGGAACTCGCGTAAATCAAGAATGTATTTGACGTTTACCTCATCACCGCAGTAAGCGGCAATTTGTTTTTGATTTTTGGTGATGACCTCGGCGGTTCCACTGCCTACAACGCCAAATCCAAGAAGTGCAATTTGTAACATAAACGGGAGTCTCCTTTCGGGGGAATATCGCCTGCGGGCGGTTTCAACATATATCCATTTTATATTATATCACAAAATATTTTAAATTGCAAACAAAACTATTGAAAAAAACAAAAAAATATGCTATACTTTTGAAGAAAGAACGATTTTGATTGAAAAAATCCCTGAAAGGGGGAGCATTTTATGCCCACATCGCCTATAGGAGGCATGAGCACTGTTAAAATTTTTGTTTTGTATCTGATGCGAAACATCAATTATCCGCTCAGCTTCGTTACCATCAATGATATTGTTATGCAAAACGACTACGTTATGTATCTCGATTTTGCTATGGCTTTTCCCGAAATGATCGATGCCGGCCTCATTGTTGAGGATGGCAAAGATGAGCACGGGGAGCCTCTTTATTCGGTTACACGCAAGGGAACTATGGTTGCCGAGCAACTTCGCTCCGATATTCTGCCTGCCGTGCTTGACCAAAGCATGACCCATGCTTTGCGTTATCTCGACTTTCAACGCAGAGGTGTCAGCATCGACTGCACAACCGAGCGCTGTGCCGACAACACTTTTGACGTGCTTTTGACACTCAAAGAAAAAGACAAAACCATTTTTGAGACAAGAATCAACGTTGATTCGGAATATCGCGCAAAGCAGATGCGCAAAACCTTCCGCGACCGCCCCGACGTCGTCTACCGCGGCGTAGTGGCACTCCTGACCGGAAAGGTTGATTATTTGTTTGATAAATAGGGACTTTCAAGGGGGAACTTTTTGAGAAAAGTTCCCCCTTTGACCCCCTCAAAAACTTCCTGACAATAATAACAAAACAAAGTTGTTAGTGCC
>JAFYRH010000341.1 GCA_017559555.1 Clostridia bacterium | reverse complement strand
TTTTTCGCCCCAAGCGGCTTGTGCCATACGGTAAAGCTTGATGGGGGTAAATCCGTAGCGAATGAAGTAATACAGATAAAAATCGTGTAACTCGTAGGGCCCAACCAAATCCTCGGTCTTTTGTGCGATCTTTCCGTCGGCATCGGCAGGGAGCAATTCGGGGGAAACGGGCGTGTCGAGAATGTCAAAGAGTGCCTCGGCAACCTTAACTTGTCCGTTTTTCTTGGCTTCGTTTGCACAGTGTCTTACCACGTGACCGATAAGCGTCTTGGGAATGGATGCATTCACGCCGTACATCGACATGTGGTCACCGTTGTAGGTTGCCCAACCGAGTGCCAATTCCGAAAGGTCGCCCGTACCAATCACCATGCCGCCACAATCGTTGGCAATGTCCATCAGCACTTGTGTGCGTTCACGCGCTTGCGCGTTTTCATAAGTGACGTCACGAAGCTCGGGATCGTGTCCGATATCGCGGAAGTGTACATTAACCGCATCAAAAATATCCACACAACGGAAGTCAACGCCAAGTTCCTCGCAAAGCACAGTGGCATTGCTCTTGGTGCGAGCGGTCGTGCCAAAGCAGGGCATTGTGACAGCAACAATGTCGGTGCGCGGACGTCCAAGGGCATCCATAGCGCGTGCCATTGTCAAGAGTGCGAGGGTAGAATCAAGTCCACCCGAAATGCCAACCACAATCTTTTTTGCCCACGCACGGGTGATGCGTGTCTTAAGTCCTGCCGCGGCAACGGTTAATACGCGCTCGCAGTGTGCGGCAAGCTCAGCGGGCGCTACCGGGAAAAAAGGTGTGGCATCTATTTCTCTTGTCAGTTTTGTTTCAACAACTTCAAGGGAAAAGGGAACAACTGTGTGACAGCTACCGGGGTCAACAATATTCGCACGGCGGCGATCAAACTGAATTCTTTGTAAATCGATTTCGGTAATGAGAAGTTCGGAGCCATCAAAGGGAACCGATTCTGCAATCACTTCGCCATTTTCAACAACCAATTTCTTTCCGCCAAAGGCGTTGTCGGTGGTCGATTCACCATCCCCTGCAAGGGAGGTGATATAGGCTGTGTGTGTGCGCGCGGTGTGCGCCGAAAGAATGATGTCAAGAGCAGGCTTTTTGCCTACGATCTCGGGTATTGCCGCGGGATGACAGATGACACTTGCTCCTGCCGCACTATGCGAAAGAGAAGGCGCATACAGGCTTTGCAAATCCTCACCAATCTCAACGGCAAGCGTGAGGGAGGGCATGGTTTCGCACTCGAACACCTGCTCGGTGCCAAGGGATACGTGCTCATCACCAAAAACAACTTCCTCAATAAAGTCGGGAGCGGTTGCGAATTGATCTTCATTTACCTTTCTCTTGGTTACAAGACCCAAAAGCTTGCCCGCGTGGCAAACGGCAGAGGTGTTGTAAACCTTTGCGTGAGCGGCATAGGGAAGTCCCACAACCGATACCATATCTAAAGTTTTTGTTGCATCAAGATAAGCCGCAAGAGCATCTTTTGCGCCTTGCAAAAGTGTATCTTGCAGGAACAAATCCCCACAAGTAGCACCTGTCAAGGAAAGCTCGGGGAACACCAACACACGCACACCTTCGGCATACGCCTTTTGCGCGAGATTGATATGTGCCTCGGCATTTGCCTTTGTGTCGGCAACGCGCACTAAGGGAGTAGCGGCGGCGACCTTCAAAAATCCATTTTTCATAACTGTTTATCTCCTTTCAAAAAAGGAACTCTATATCAAAAGAATTATACCATTGTTTTTGACGTTTTGTCAAGATTGAATTTCACTTTTGCGCCAAATCGGCAATCATTTCCGCTGCCATTTGGCAAATTTGTTTTGCTTCCTCATCCGAACACGTTCTCAAAAGCTTTTTCTTCGGCAGCCCCCAAACGTCAAAGAGCGATGGACCAAACCACTCGTTTTTCTTAGCATCCTGTACCATTGCCGCCAAAATCGAAAGAGACGCGCGGCGCGGAGACATAAAAATCACCTTCATAGGGTGCTTGATGAGTGCATAAATGACTTTGGGATAGTGCGCGGTAATGTTCGTCAAGGTAATGCCGGGGTGCGCCACGGCGACGGTTTTGCTCTCGTCAAGTCCGAAGAGCGAGAACATCAAAAAGCGTTTTGCATTTCCATAAATCTTTGAGGACTGCTTGCGTGTTAAGAATTCAATATCATTGAGGTCGATGTGCGAATAGTTGTGCGCAATGCTGCCAACTGCCACAATACGACCGCTTTTTTCTTTCATAGCCGGGAGAAGTGTGCGCGCCATATAATAGGGCGCCAAAAAGTTGATTTGGAACACGTTGTCGTGCCCAACACTTGTGGTGTAGCGCGGAACATGATAGGCTCCGGCATTGAAAATGAGATAATCGGGAGTCGATTTTAAGAGCTCCTCGGTCACCGCTTTTACAGTATCAAAATCCGCAAGATCAAGGCGCAAATGTTTTGCATTGAGAGCAGGGAACTCCGCTTTCAGTTTTTCAATCCACGCATTCGAGCGTTCGCTGTTGCGGTCAAGGAGCAAGAGACTCGCTCCAAGGGATGCCAAATGACGGCACAATTCTTGCCCAATACCACCGGTGGCACCGCTAATGGCAACGGTTTTATTTTCCATCGAGGGCATATTTTGTTTCATCCAAATGTCAGTTTTCATAGCCGTCCTCCATATTTTTTCTTCATTATATCATATTTTAAGCGCAACTGCAACAAAAACGCAAAAAAGAAGAAAAAATTTTTGAAAAAGTGTTGACAAAAGGGAACTCTTATGGTATACTATGTAAAGCAATTTGCTTTACACCCACGGAGGTGAAAACAGATGTTTGAAAAAAACCTTGAAATCGGTTATTTGCTCGATTTTTACGGCGACGTGCTCTCGGAGCGGAAACGAACGGTATTGGATTACTATTATAACGATGATTTGTCTTTGGCAGAGATTGCGGAGG
>JAFYRH010000340.1 GCA_017559555.1 Clostridia bacterium | reverse complement strand
GTTAACGCGAACTACAACGTCGCCGAAAACAGTGCTTCTGTCAGCGCTGTCGATCTTAACGGAAACGATCTCCTTATCACAAACGCCTGCCTCTTCAGCTTCAGCGGGTGTGAAGTGGATGTGACGCTTAGCGATGATAACGCCCTCGGAGATTTCAACTTCACCTGCGGGGCCTACCATCTTGAGGCCGGGGGTGTTTGCAACGTCGCCGCTCTCACGAACGGGAACGTCCTTCAAACCGAGTACGCGAGCGTCGGAGAAGGAAAGCTCTACTTGGTTAGCGGGGCGTGTGGGGCCGAGAACGCTAACTGCGAGGGTTTTGCCGTTGGGGCCAACGAGAGTGATCTTCTCATTGCCGGCAGCATATTGACCGGGTTGGCTGAGTTCCTTTTTAACGGTGAGCTCTGCGCCCTTGCCATAAAGAATTTCAACTGCCTCAGCAGTCAAGTGAATGTGACGTGCGGAGGTTTCAATCAGGATCTTGTTTTCCATAATTTCGAAAGCCTTTCTTTTTTCTCTATTTTTATTCTGTGTGAGCTACGCAAATAGCCCACAATATTCCATACTACATTATTATACCACAAAAAAAGACACTTGTAAAGATAATTTTTTCACAATTATTAAGTAATAAATAAAAAAATATTGGATATGATAATCAAAAATGCGTCAAAAACGCATATACGGGGGTCAAAAATGGCAGAAAAAGAAAAAAATAAAAATTTTGAAAAAAATTTTGAAGAAACACGAAAAATACAGCTTGAAAACATTGAAATGAGTAGCAGTAGCATTGCCGAAAATACGCGCGAGCGCTTTCAATGCATTTCCATCATTGGACAAGTTGAGGGACATTATTTTTTGCCCGAGGGACAAAAAGCCACCAAATACGAGCAGATTATTCCTTTGCTTGTCTCCATTGAAGAAAGCGACGACGTGGATGGCGTCCTGATTATTCTCAATACAATGGGTGGCGACGTAGAAGCGGGACTCGCGCTTGCCGAAATGATCGCATCCATGACAAAACCGACCGTCTCCTTGGTTCTTGGCGGCGGACATTCCATT
The DNA here is from genome assembly GCA_017559555.1 of Clostridia bacterium. Taxonomy (GTDB): domain Bacteria; phylum Bacillota; class Clostridia; order Oscillospirales; family CAG-272; genus UMGS1865. Next base: position 4,401 of record JAFYRH010000340.1, on the reverse strand, counting down.
GGTGTTCCGCTTGCAACGGCGGCAAAGCATTCCTTTATTGTGCCGAGTGCTACCATGACGATTCATCCCGTGCGCATCAGCGGAATGGTGATCGGCGTGCCGCAATCTTTTCGATATATGAGCGAGATGCAAAAGCGGATCATTGATTTCATATGTGCACATTCCAAAGCAAATGCCGAGCAAATACGCGAGCTGATGATGCGACCCGACCAAATCGCAACCGATTGCGGTTCTATTATTGAGGGTTACGAAGCGGTAGAATACGGCATTATAGACGAGGTTGGGGGGCTTGATAAGGCGCTTGCATATTTGCGTTCTCTTTGTCAAAAAAGTGAAAAAACGACAATAATTTAAAATAAGAATTATTCTTGTTATAAAAAATAGAGAAAAAAGCAAAGAAATTGACAAAAAGGCAAAGAGAAATTTTGCAAAGCTCTTGAAAGTGCTTTTTTATTATGATATAATAACTATATCTGTGTTTTATTCAGGCTGATCGCAAGCAACCCATTGCCACACTATGTGTGACGCAAACGACACCGAGAAGAGCTCACAGCCAAAATGAGCAAAACCGTCACTGAAACCGGCATCCGCTGCCCACTGCGCAGGCGTGTATGCGGCGGGTACAGGACGGTAAGGAGGATTTTTTGAAAACCGATATGAAATTGCGCTCCGGCGCAACAATCCCACACCTTTCTCCGGCAGATGCGGAGAAACGCAACTACCTAACCCGCGATGTTCTCAACCGCATGCACTTGATGCCGGTTGGAGATCCTGCCGCTTTTCTCGAAAACGAGGACGGCAGCATTACATATTTCTTTGATCCTACTCGTGTAGCGGAGGCTCCCCCCGAGCTTTGGTATGCTCCTGCACAAAAAACCGAGACGATGACACTTGAGAGCGGTGTCGAAATTGCACGCATGAGCACAAAACGTGCGGCGGCTTGCGGTTTTTATACCGTTGAACGCCTCTCGCAAATGAATTATGACGTTATCGAGGAGCCTGTTGCTTACACGCTCCGCGGAGACAAGAGCGTTATCTATTTTTACGACAAAAAAACGGCTATCCGCCGCCCCTTGATGTGTGTGCGTTGCGGAAAAGACGTACGCTTTCGCCGCAAGCTTTGCCAAAGCTGTTTTGCCGATGATCTTGCGGTCCGTCGCGCCGAGGGAGACTTGCACCGTGCCGAGCATTATCACATGAAGCGCGAACGTGTACTGTTTTTCGACCTTGAGCTTACCGGCGTTTACACACACGATGAGATTTTGTCGATTTCCATCACCAACGGCTACGGTTGTGTTGTAATGAATACTTTGGTTAAGCCTGATCACAAGAAAAAGTGGAAGCAGACAGAAAAAATTCACGGCATTACCCCCGAAATGGTTGAAAACGCACCGCACCTGAGCGATTTGGTGCCCGAACTCAAGCGCATTTTCGCTGCTGCCGATGTGTTGATTGCGTATGGTGTTTCCACCGACTACAGCCACATCAAATACATTTACGAAACCGAGGCAGAACGCGAGGCGTTGCACGAAAAAACGCGTTGTGCGTCTATTGAATTCGTTCGTTATCAATCTGAACATTATCCCGATCTTGTACACGCATCCTTGAGTGATGCGATGGCACTTTTGGGAATTGAATGGGACGGTGTTGCGCATACGTCCATCGCGGATACCATCGGATGCGCTAAGGTATGGGAAAAACTCTTCCCCAACTACTACGAAGATTGAGGTGAAATTTATGGATAAGTTTTTTGGCTTGGATACTCCTGCAAAACTTGATGAAAACACCGCTCTTTTGACCACCACACACGACGATGTGGAAAAAATGATTATCTGCGGTATTCTCGAAGAAGAGAAAATTCCGTTCCTTGCGAAGGATCGCGGAGCCGGCGAAGCTGTTCGTGTTGTAACCGGTTATTCGATGTACGGTTGCGATATTTACGTACCTACCGCTTTGTTTGAAAAAGCAAATGCACTTTTGGATGACTACCGCAACGGTGAGCCCGTGTTTGACGATGACGAAATCGTAGAAGAGGAAAATTGATAGACGTATGAAAGAAATTTTACTTTGCAAACTTGGCGAAATCGTACTCAAGGGTGCGAACCGTCGCTATTTTGAAGATACTCTTTGCCGTAATTTGCGCCACCGTGCAAAGCATTTCGGCACTTTTGAAATCAAGAGTTCACAAAGTACCATCACCATCACCCCGCAGGATGATTTCTGCGATATCGATGGGCTTTTCCAAAACATCCAAACGGTATTCGGCATTGTAGCAATCAGCCGTTGCGCCGTTTGCGAAAAATCGATGGAAGCGATCGAAAAGATCGTTCGCGATTACATTCCGCAATTTTTGGTTGGCAAAAAGACCTTTAAGGTGGTTGCCAAGCGTTCGGATAAGAGATTTGTGCTCGACTCCATGGAGATTGCCCGTGAGGTTGGCGGATACGTGCTTTCCACCGTTCGCGGCATCAAGGTTGACGTGAAAAACCCCGAAATCGTGGTACAGGTTGAAATTCGCGAGCATAACGCGTTTATCCACGCAGGTCAATTCAAGGGCGCGGGCGGTATGCCCGTAGGCACCAATGGCAAAGCGTTGCTCCTGCTGTCTGGCGGCATTGATTCTCCGGTTGCCGGCTATATGATTGCAAAACGCGGTGTTCAAATCGAAGCCGTGCACTTTGAATCCTTCCCCTACACAAGCGAAATGGCACGCGAAAAGGTGCTTGAGCTTGCACGTGAGGTTTCGCAATATGCAGGAACTTTTGGTGTGCGCATCGTTTCTCTGACACATATTCAAGAACTGCTCGTTAAGAATTGCGAGGAGGATTACTTCACACTGATTTTGCGTCGCTATATGATGGCGATTGCAGACCGCATTGCACACGATATCGGTTGCGGCGCGCTGATTACGGGCGAGAGCCTCGGTCAGGTTGCATCGCAAACCATGCAGGCAATCGGTGTTACCGATCCGATGTCCACGCTTCCCGTATTCCGTCCTTGCATTGGTATGGACAAAGAAGAAATCGTGCAGATCGCCCGTAAGATCGGTACGTTCGAAACCTCTATTCAACCCTACGAGGATTGCTGCACCGTCTTCACCCCCAAGCATCCCAAAACAAAGCCTGAGCTCTCCAAGGTAGAAGAGCAACAAAACAGATTGGATTTTGACGCCCTTGTGCAAGAGGCACTCGACGGGGCGTACGTTGAATACATCCGCCCCGAATTTTGAACGGCGCGGAAGAATCAAGGAGAAAGACTATGGAACAAAAATATTACCGTATGACAATTGCAGGCTGCGAGAGAGACCTGCCCTTGTGTCCTTTGAATGATGATTTGATGATTGCGGCATTCGTTATTTTCGGTGATCCCGAACTGACCACCGCTTGTGCCGATGCATTGCTGAAAAAAGCCCCCGAGTATGATTATCTCATTACCGCTGAAGCGAAGGGCATTCCGCTCGTTCACGAAATGGCACGTCTTGCAGGCAACCAACGCTATGTGCTGGCGCGCAAGTCTCCCAAGCTTTACATGACCGGTGTTACCGAGGTTAACGTGCGTTCCATCACCACCGACCATCCTCAAAAGCTTTACCTTGATACCGCAGATGCCAATATGATGAAGGGCAAGAAGATCCTTATCGTTGACGACGTTGTATCCCTTGGCGATTCCTTGCACGCTCTTGAGGAGCTTGTTAAGGCAGCAGGTGGCGAAATTTGCGGACGTATGACCATTTTGGCAGAAGGAAATGCCAAGAACAGAGATGATTTGATTTATTTGGAAGAGCTGCCGTTGTTCGATAAAAACGGCAACGTGCTCTAAAAGGAGTGATATTATGGCAGAATTGATGACTGCAAACGATAGACGTACCCACTATTGCGGTACTGTTCGCGAGAGCGATATTGGCAACCAGGTATGCGTAATGGGTTGGGTGCAAAAGCAACGTGACCTTGGCAACCTCATTTTTATCGACCTGCGCGACCGCACAGGTATCGTTCAGCTTGCCTTTGACGATAAGACCGAAAAAGAAATTTTCGATAAGGCATTCGGTATTCGTGCAGAGTACGTTTTGGCGGCTCACGGTGTTGTTCGCCAAAGAGGAGAGGGGGCAATCAACCCCAACCTCCCTACCGGTGCTGTTGAAATTTTTGTAACCGAGCTCAAAATTCTTTCCGCTGCACAAACCCCTCCCTTTGAGGTTTCCGACAGCAAAAAGGTAAACGACGAAACGGCTCTCAAATACCGTTATCTCGATTTGCGCCGTCCTTCCTTGCAACGCAACATTATGATGCGCCATGAGATTGCAAGGGTTGCACGCGAATACTACTACGAAAACGGCTTCCTCGAAATCGAAACACCTATGATGATCAAGTCCACCCCCGAGGGTGCACGTGACTATCTCGT
>JAFYRH010000339.1 GCA_017559555.1 Clostridia bacterium | reverse complement strand
TGGTGGTGATGCTCGTGTTCGTGTTCGTGATGCTCATCTTCTTGGTGATGATGGTGATGATGGCATTCACATTCCTCATTGTCACATTCTTCACCGTGGTGATGATTATGATGATGGTGCTCGTGATGCTCGTGATGATGACACTCACAATCAGGGTCTTCGCACTCGTGCTCATGATGGTGATGATGCATATCAGCCGCCAAACGAGCAAGCTCCTCTTCGATGGTATCGCGACGCTCCATTGCTGCAAGAAGTTGTGCACCGTCTAGAACATCCCAAGGAGTGGTTACAATCGTTGCGGTAGGATTCTTTTCGCGCAAAAGAGCTACGGTTTCGGCAGTTTTTTCGTCGTTTGCACTTTGTGTGTGCGAAAGAACAATGCAACCCGCATTCTCAATTTGGTCATTGAAGAACTCGCCAAAGTTCTTCATATACATTTTGCACTTTTTAACGTCGGCAACCGTGGTGAATCCATTGAGAATAACATCTTCTGCATTCAAGTTTTGAACAGCACGAATGATATCCGACAGTTTACCTACACCGGAAGGTTCAATAAGAATACGGTCGGGATGATATTCGTCAAGAACCTTTTGCAGTGCTTTGCCAAAGTCCCCTACCAAAGAGCAGCAGATGCAACCGCTGTTCATTTCGGTTACTTCAATGCCGGCATCTTGCATAAAACCGCCGTCAATGCCGATTTCACCGAATTCGTTTTCGATTAACACGAGTTTTTCGCCTGCGTATGCTTCTTTTAAAAGTTTTTTAATCAGGGTTGTTTTTCCGGCGCCCAAAAAACCGGAGAAAATATCAATTTTTGTCATTTTCATCTTCCTTTATATAAAAAATCACTACCTTTTATTATACATCCAAAAACGCAAAAAGTCAACAACAAAAGTCAAAAAAGAGGAACCTTCCGTGGAAGATTCCTCTTTTTTATTTCATTTGAGATTAGAGACCGCGCTTAATGTAGCTGGTGTGCAGAATCTCATGTGCCTTGTGGCTGTTGGGTTCGCCGAAGAATTCATCGTAAAGAACTTGAACAGCAAGGTTATCTTGAGACTTGCGGAGAGTATCGTTAGCGTCATCGTTGTAGAGGACAGCTGCACGTACTGCACGCAGATCCATGTTCATACGAACACTTGCAGGTTGAATAGGTTGACCGCCGCCGTTTACACAACCGCCGGGACAGCCCATGATTTCGATGAATTGAACATCGAGTTCGCCTGCTTTAACCATGTTGAGGAGCTTCTTAGCCATACCTGTACTGGAAGCAACTGCAACGTTAACGGTAAGGTCACCGAGCTTGTAAGAAGCAGTCTTAATGCCTTCAGTGCCACGAACTTCAACAAAGTCGAGCTTTTCGAGCTTGTTGCCAAGAATCTTCTCTGCCGCATAACGGAGAGCAGCTTCCATAACGCCACCGGTTGCACCGAAGATGGCGCCAGCGCTGGAGCCGATTGCAAAAGGATCGTCAAACTTCTCGTCTTCGAGAGCGCGGAAGTTAATGCCTGCCTTTTGAATCATTCTGCCAACTTCACGAGTGGTGATAGCATAGTCAACATCGGGAACGCCTGCAGCGTTTTGATCTTGACGACCAACCTCAAACTTCTTTGCGGTACAAGGAATAGCGGAAACCATAACGATATCCTTAGGATCCCAACCCATTTTTTGTGCGTAGTAGGTCTTTACAACTGCGCCAAACATTTGTTGAGGAGACTTGCAGGTAGAAAGATTCTCGGTGAATTCCGGGAAGTAGTGCTCGCAGTACTTGATCCAACCGGGAGAGCAAGAAGTGATCATGGGAAGAGTTCCGTTGTTTTGGATTCTGCCGATGAGCTCGTTTGCTTCTTCAACGATAGTAAGGTCTGCGGTGAGGTTCATATCGTATACGCCATCAAAGCCGAGAGCCTTGAGAGCTGCAACCATCTTGCCTTCAACGTCGGTGCCGGGCTCATAGCAGAAGCATTCGCCAAGTTGTGCACGAACAGAAGGAGCGGTGCAAATAACGGTGTGCTTAGAGGGATCTGCAAGAGCTGCAAATACACCGTCGGTATCATCTCTTTCGTAGAGAGCGCCTACGGGACAAGCTACGATACATTGACCGCAGTTAATGCAAGAGGTAGCTGCCAAGGGTTGCTCGAAAGCAGAACCGATATAGGTATCAAATCCGCGGTTGTTAGCACCAATTACACCAATTTCTTGTACCTTTGCACAGGTTGCTACGCAACGACGGCAAAGAACGCACTTGTTGTTATCACGGATGATGGGGGTCTTATCGTCAATCTCATATCTGTTGGTTTCACCTTCAAAGCTGGAGCAATCAACACCGTATTCACGGCAGAGAGTTTGCAGTTCGCAGTTGGTGGAACGAACACAAGAGAGGCACTTCTTATCGTGGTTGGAGAGCAACAACTCAAGATTCATCTTGCGAGATGCAGCAATCTTGGGGGTGTTGGTCTTAATTTCCATACCTTCAGTGCAGGGGTAAACGCAAGCGGTTACCATTCTCCAAGGACCGAGTGCGGGACCGCGCATTTCAGCGATCTCTACAAGGCAGAGACGGCAAGCACCGATTTCGTTGATATCTTTGAGGTAGCACAGCGTGGGAATATCGATGTGTGCTGCCTTTGCGGCTTCCAGAACCGTGGAACCCTTGGCTACGGAATATTCCTTGCCATTAATTTTTACTTTAATCATATCCATTGTCCACAATTCTCCTTTCATTAACCCTTAGAAATCGCCTTGAACTTACATGCAGGCATGCACGCGCCGCACTTCACGCACTTTGCAGTGTCGATAGCGAAGGATGCGAGCTTGTGACCGGGAGCCACATAGTCAGTTCTGGTGATAGCACTTGCGGGACAGTTCTTAGCGCAAAGGCCGCAGCCAATGCACTTATCGGGATCGATGGAGAAGCTGAGCAAGCTCTTGCAAACGCCTGCAGGACACTTCTTATCAACGATGTGAGCAATATATTCTTCGCGGAAGTAGCGAAGAGTAGAAAGAACAGGGTTAGGAGCAGTTTGACCGAGACCGCAGAGAGATGCGGACTTAATGTAGTTGGAGAGTTCTTCCAATCTATCAAGGTCTTCAAGCTCGCCCTTACCTGCAATAATCTTATCAAGCAGCTCAAGCAATCTCTTGGTACCAACACGGCAAGGTGTACACTTACCGCAGGATTCATCAACAGTAAAGTCAAGGAAGAAACGTGCGATGTCAACCATGCAGTTGTCTTCGTCCATAACGATAAGACCGCCGGAGCCCATCATAGAGCCGATTTCAAGGAGGTTATCGTAGTCGATGGGAGTATCAATGAGGTGAGCAGGGATACAACCGCCGGAAGGTCCACCGGTTTGAGCTGCCTTAAATTGCTTGCCATTGGGGATACCGCCACCGATTTCTTCGATGATGTGACGCAGAGTTGTTCCCATAGGAACCTCTACAAGACCGGTGTTCTTAATCTTACCGCCAAGTGCGAATACCTTGGTGCCCTTGGACTTTTCAGTACCAATGGACTTGAACCAATCAGCACCCTTGAGGATGATTTGAGGAATGTTTGCATAGGTCTCAACGTTGTTAAGAACGGTGGGACGGTCGAACAGACCCTTTACAGCCGGGAAAGGAGGACGAGGACGAGGCTCACCTCTCTTACCCTCGATAGAGGTCATAAGAGCAGTTTCTTCACCGCATACGAATGCGCCTGCACCCAAACGGATGCCGAGGTCGAATTCGAAATCAGAGCCGAAGATATTCTTTCCGAGCAGACCGTATTCCTTAGCTTGATCAATAGCGATCTGCAAACGCTTAACTGCGATAGGATACTCTGCACGAACGTAAACGTAACCTTGGTTAGCACCAATAGCGTAGCCGGCAATTGCCATAGCTTCGATCAGAGCGTGAGGGTCACCTTCCAGGATGGAACGGTCCATAAATGCACCCGGGTCACCCTCGTCTGCGTTACAGCAAACGTACTTTTGAACGTTGCCACGGTTGCCGGATGCGAACTTCCACTTCATACCTGTCGGGAAGCCTGCGCCACCACGTCCGCGAAGACCGGAATCGAGAATGGTAGCA
>JAFYRH010000338.1 GCA_017559555.1 Clostridia bacterium | reverse complement strand
TTTCAATATCGGGATAAGTTGCTCCGATTTCCCAACGGGAAATTGCTTGTGGAGAGGTTCCGAATTTTTCGGCTAACTGTTCTTGTGTAAGATTCATACGCCGACGGTTGAGGCGTATTTGGTTTCCTAAATTCAATTTCATACTGTATCTCCATTCTTTCACTCTCTGCGCAGAGCTTATGTTTTACCGGTAACGATAGTATAACATTTTTTTGATTATTATTCAAGTGCGCGTTTTGCGAGATTTTTTCTCACTTTTCGAGAGTTAAAAAGTATAAGACATCCGCACCCGAGGGTGCGGATATTTTATGCTTTTATTTTTTCTTCTTCAAATAAAACTTCGACTCTGTTCCGGCTCTCAATCGGCTGATGTTTTGGTGATGGCGCGCGACGACGAGGATGCCTGCTACTGCCATAATCACCAAGGTGATGGGGTTACGGCATCCGAGCACGAACAGGGCTACGGGGAACAAAACCGCAAAGCTCATCGATGCCACCGACATAAAGCGGACGGTGAAAAGAATGACTACGAAAATGGCAAAGCAGATCAGTCCTGCGCGCCAATCGACAAACCATACACCTGCGAGAAATGTCATAACGGCTTTGCCACCCTTGAAGTTATACCATACGGGGAATGCGTGGCCAAGCATACAACCAAGGAGCGCAAAAGCGGCGGCAAGTTGCCCTTCACCGTAGGTGTGTTGCATGACAAGTTTTGCCAAAAGTACAGGAAGAATGGTTTTGCAAATGTCGATTGCCATAACGGCAAAGGTTGCAGGGGCGAAGCCGTGGAGGCGTTTGAAATTGGTAAAGCCGGGATTTTTGCTCCCGAGCTCGCGAATGTCTTCTTTATAAACCAAACGGGAGAGGATAATGGCACCGTTGATTCCGCCAAGCAAATATGCAAATGCGGCAAACGCCAAACAGTTGAGATATAACATAGCACACTTCCCTTTCTTTTTTGTTTTCTATATTATACCACCTTTTTGTGCTTTTTTCAAGATGCGAAAGAAAAGTTTACAATATTGGAAAAAGCATTGATTTTTGTGGCGAAATGTGTTATAATGACGTATATTTTGTTTTAAGAAGGTAACTTAATCTTATGAAATTTTTCAACAACATCAAGGGCAGTGCCATTCTCACTGTAGCTGCTCTGATTTGGGGTCTTGCGTTCGTGGCGCAAGCGCAAGCCGTTGATCTTGTTCCGCCCTTTGCGTTCAATGCCATTCGTTGTTTTATTGGAGCATTTGTTCTTTTTGCGGTGCTTGGAATAAGGAGCATAAAGAGCAAAAAGCTCCTCTTCCCCACCGAGAAAGCCAAAATCAAAGAAATGCTCATTGGCGGCATTCTTTGCGGTCTTCTTTTGACCATCAGCATCAATTTTCAGCAATTCGGTCTTTCGGTTTACCCAGAAGGCTCGGCAAGTGAGGCAAGAGCCGGCTTTATCACCGCGCTTTATGTTGTTCTCGTTCCCGTAGTCTCCATCTTTTTTGGCAAGCGAAGCAGTATTGCCGTTTGGTTTGCCGTTGCGGTTGCCACTTGCGGCATTTATTTGCTCAGCCTTTCAGATGGATTCCAAAACATCTATCTCGGTGACGTTTTGATGCTCTTTTGTGCCCTGACCTTTACATTCCACATCCTTGTCATCGACCGCTATGGAGAACCCGTTGGCGGCATGCTCCTCTCGGCTTTGCAATTCTTGGTTGGCGGTATCCTTTCGGGTATTCTTGCCATCTGCTTTGAAACGGTTATATGGGAAAACGTCATTGCCGCCGCACCGCAATTGCTTTATATGGGCATTATGTCCTGCGGCATCGCTTATACGTTGCAAATTTACGGTCAACGCTATGCCGAACCGCCTATTGCATCTTTGACAATGAGCCTTGAGAGCGTTTTTGCCGCTCTTGGCGGATGGATCATTTCGGGCAACACCCTCACTCCCCGCGAATTTGGCGGATGCGCTCTTGTATTTTCCGCAATTGTTCTAGCGCAACTTCCGCAGTTCTTTGGGAAGAAGAAAGAAGAAT